>NZ_JBGOSN010000047.1:0-28031 GCF_046335115.1 Paracoccus sp. P2
GGGCGAAGCGCCCCGTGCCAGCCAGAGGATCGCGTCCGTGAACGGCCGGTCGTCGGCACCGCTGCGGCCCCGAGCACCGGCCTTGCCGGGCAGCAGCGGCCCGATCCGCTCTCATCGCCCGTCAGTCAACGTTCGCCTGCTCAAGATCGCCTGCGGCTTTCGATCTTGAATCAGAAACGGAAACGCCTGGAAATCCTCGGATGAAGACGCCGCCCACCCCTCAATAGATGTAGCGGATCTGCTCGGCCCAGAACCTTTCGATCCGGCGCCATTGCAGGTTCACCGCCTCGATCGGCGGGTCGTCCAGCACGCCGGACAGTTCCAGCCCTTCGGCATGGCGGGCGAACAGCCGCGCCACGCAATCGCGCACCTCTTGCCCTGCCGGGGTCAGTCGCACCCGGACCGCGCGGCGGTCCATCTCGCAGCGTTCATGGTGGACATAGCCCAGCTCGACCAGCTTCTTGAGATTGTAGGAGACGTTCGAGCCCTGATACATCCCGCGCGAACGCAGCTCGCCCGCCGTCACCTCCGACGTGCCGAGATTGTAGATCAGCAGCGCCTGCACCGGCGTCAGGTCCGAGCGGCCCAGCCGCTCGAACTCGTCCTTGACCAGGTCCAGCAAAAGCCGATGCAGCCGCTCCAGCATTTGCAGGCTTTCCAGATAGGCGTCGGCCCGGTTGGTCCGCGGCGGCACGGGCCGCAGGGCCGGCACCGTGTGGGCAGAGCTGCGCTGTTGCATAAGCGGGTTCCGTTCTTGGCCTCGTTTCCGCCACCATGGCGCAGATTTGCCAATCTTCGGTTAATCGCCGTGCAGTTTGCTAAAATTGCGCCTATTTCCGTGCCAGCCGCTGATGGGCAAAACCCGCCACGCGGTCCAGGATGGGCAGCAGCGCCTGCGGTCCGGGGCGGGCGTCGCCCAGCCGGGCGGTGATCCAGGGATACAGATCCTGGTCGTTTTCGCTCAGCAGCGCCTCGTAAAGGTCCAGCTCCTCGGGGCTCAGCCCATCAAGCTCGCTGTCCGAGAAGGGGCCCAGGATCAGGTCCATCTCCTTGGTGCCCCGCCGCCAGCTGCGCATCCGCAGCCGCTTCAGCCTTGCTTCGTTCTCGTCCACGCTTGCCCCCGGCTTGCCTGTCCGCGGCGCCGCCCCTATGACGGGACAGCCAGCCGCAGGATGAATTCGATGAGCTTTTTGTCGCAGACGCTCGCCCGCGTCAAACCCTCGCCCACCATCGCCATCACCACCCGCGCCCGCGAGCTTGCGGCCGAGGGGCGGGACATCATCGGCCTGTCCGCCGGCGAGCCCGATTTCGACACGCCTGCCCATATCCGCGAGGCGGCCAAGGCCGCCATCGACGCCGGCCATACCCGCTATACCGCGGTGGACGGCATCCCGGAACTGAAACGCGCCATCTGCGACAAGTTCGCGCGGGAAAACGGGCTGGACTATGCGCCCGCGCAGGTGACGGTCGGCACCGGCGGCAAGCAGGTGCTTTACAACGCGCTGATGGCGACGCTGAATCCGGGCGACGAGGTGATCATCCCGGCGCCCTATTGGGTCAGCTACCCGGACATGGTGCTGCTGGCCGGCGGCACGCCCGTGGTGGTCGAGGGCGCGATGCAGAACGGCTATCGCATCACCCCCGAACAGCTGGAGGCCGCGATCACGCCGCGGACGAAATGGCTGATCCTCAATTCGCCCTCGAACCCCACCGGCGCGGGCTATGCCGTCGAACACATGCGCGCCCTGACCCAGGTGCTGATGCGCCACCCGCAGGTCTGGGTGCTGGCGGATGACATCTATGAACACCTGGTCTTTGACGATTTCCGCTTCGTCACCCCGGCGCAGGTCGAGCCGGGGCTGAAATCGCGCACCCTGACCATGAACGGCGTCAGCAAGGCCTATGCGATGACCGGCTGGCGCATCGGCTATGGCGCCGGCCCCGAGGAACTGATTCGCGCCATGGCCAAGCTGCAGTCGCAATCGACCTCGAATCCCTGCTCGATCAGCCAATATGCCGCGCTGGCCGCGTTGCAGGGGCCGCAGGACTACATCGCCGAAAGCCGCGCCGTGTTCCAGCGCCGCCGCGACCTGGTGGTCGCGGGGCTGAGCGCCTGTCCCGGCATCGACTGCCCGGTGCCGCAGGGGGCGTTCTATGTCTATCCCTCGATCGCGGCGCTGATCGGCAAGACCTCGGCCGGCGGCACGCAGATCGTGGATGACGAAGCCTTCGCCACCGCGCTGCTGAACGAGACCGGGGTGGCGGTGGTCTTTGGCGCGGCCTTCGGGCTCTCGCCGCATTTCCGCATCTCCTATGCCACCTCGGACGCGGTGCTGGCGGATGCCTGCGCCCGCATCAGGGCCTTCTGCGAGGGGCTGCGCTGAGCCAAGCGGCGGGGCCGGAACCCCGCCGCGGCCGCCCTAGTTCACGAAAAGCTGCGGCTTGGTCAGGCTTTCGGGGCGCAGGATGGCGTCCAGACGCTCTTTCGGCAGCAGGCCCTTTTCCAGCACCAGCTCATAGACGCCGCGGCCGGTCAGATGCGCCTCGGTCGCAAGCTCGGTGGCGGCGGCATAGCCGATATAGGGGTTCAGCGCCGTGACGATGCCGATCGAGCGGCGCACGGTTTCCTTCAGCACGTCGCGATTGGCGGTGATGCCGCGCACGCAATTATGCTCCAGCGTGTTGCATGCCGCGATCAGGTGGCTGACCGAGCGGAACATGCTGTAGGCGATCACCGGCTCGAAGGCGTTCAGCTGCAACTGCCCGCCCTCGGCGGCCATGGTGATGGTCATGTCGTTGCCGATCACCTCGAAGGCGACCTGGTTGACCACCTCGGGGATGACCGGGTTCACCTTGCCCGGCATGATCGAGGAGCCGGCCTGCTTCGCCGGCAGGTTGATCTCGTTCAAACCGGCCCGCGGCCCCGAGGACAAGAGCCGCAGGTCGTTGCAGATCTTCGACAGCTTGACCGCCACGCGCTTGAGCACGCCCGAGACCTGCACGAAGGCGCCGCAATCCTGCGTCGCCTCGACCAGGTCGGGGGCGGTGACGACCGGGATCACCGTGATCTCGGCCAGCCGCGCCCGCACCCGCTCGGCATAGTCGGGATGGGTGGTGATGCCGGTGCCGATGGCGGTGGCGCCCAGGTTGATCTCGCAGATCAGGGCGGCCGCCTCGGCCAGGCGCAACTCGTCCTCGCCGATGGTGATGGCGAAGGCGTTGAATTCCTGGCCCAGGGTCATCGGCACCGCCTCTTGCAGCTGGGTGCGGCCCATTTTCAGGATCTCGGCAAATTCCGCACCCTTCTCGGCAAAGGCGCCGCGCAGCGAGGCCAGGGCCGCGATCACGTTCTGCAAGCCCCGCCACGAGGCCAGCCGCAACGCCGTCGGATAGACGTCGTTGGTCGATTGGCTCATGTTCACATGCTCGTTGGGGTGCAGGTATTGGTACTCGCCCTTGGCATGGCCCATGATCTCCAGCGCACGGTTGGCGATCACCTCGTTGGCATTCATGTTGGTCGAGGTGCCGGCGCCGCCCTGGATCTGGTCCACGACGAACTGGTCGTGCAGCCGGCCGGCGCGGATCTCCTCGCAGGCGGCCACGATGGCGTCGCGGCGCTCGGCCGAGAGCAGCCCCAGATCGGCATTGGCCAGCGCCGCCGCCTGCTTGATCGCGGCCAGGGCGCGGATCAGTTCGGGAATTTCGCCGATCGGCCGGCCCGAGATCGGGAAATTCTCGACGGCGCGCAGGCTGTGGACGCCCCAATAGGCGTCGGCAGGCACCTCGCGGTCGCCAAGCAGGTCGTGTTCGATGCGGGTCTTGGTCATGTTCACCTCGGGCACAGGCGCGCCGCCCGCCGGGGCGGCGGTGCGGGCGCGATGCGCATTTCTGTCGGATCTGTTGCGATGGCAGGGCGTTCGCGCGCCCCGTGTGTCAAAGATTTAGGCAGGATCGCGCGTATTTTCCAATGCGAAGTCGCGCTGGGTTATTCCGATCCTGCATAACCTTCGCCCAGCTCGCGCGCGGCCTGCCAGACCCGGCCGGTGATGCCGCGCCCGCGCGCGGCATTGCGGTAAAGCCGGATCTCCATCGGCAGTTCGGGGGCCACGACCTCCAGCCGGCCGGTCGCGATCTCGGCCTCGACCAGGCGGCGGGGCAGCCAGACCAGGCCATGCCCGGCCACGGCCATGCTTTTCATCGCCTCGGCCATGCTGGCTTCGTCGGTATGGGCGACATAGACCCTGGGTGCGCCGGGCTGGGCCAGCGCGATGCGCGCCATGGCGTTCAGGAACGAGCCGCGCGAATATTTCAGCATCGGCATGCCCTCGGTCAGCCATTCCTCGGGCCAGCCCGGACGGGCGACGGCGACCAGGCTGTCATGGCCCACCACCAGATGCGGATAGCCCGAGGGGTCCAGCGGGATGTTCACCTGCGGATGGGCATAGGTCAGGAAGAAGTCATAGCCGCCCTCGGTCAGCGCCTCGATGCAGCGGTCGAAATTCTCGGGCTTGACGCGGCTGGTCATCTGGCCCGCCGCCGCCTTCAGCCGCATCAGCCAGCCGGGCAGGAAGGTCACGGTCAGGCTGTGCAGCGCCACGAAGGAAATCTCGCCGCCGCGGCTGCGGGCATGGTCGCGGAACTCGGCGCGGCGGGCATGGATCATGCGCACCACCTCCTCGGCCGTTTCGCGAAACAGCACGCCCTCGGGCGTCAGCGTCACCGGATAACTGTCGCGCGACAGCAGGTCGGTGCCGAGCCATTCCTCCAGCGCGCGGATGCGGCGGCTGAAGGCGCTCTGCGTGACGCCGCGCAGCTCGGCCGAGCGCGAGAAGCTGTGCGTCTCGGCCAGGCTCAGGAAGTCCTCAAGCCATTTCAGATCCATGCGCCCTCCCTTTTGCGTCGCTTTAGCCGAGCCGTCGCCCGCGCGCCATGCCCGACTGCCCGCCGGGCTGCTGCCCTGGCGCGCGATGGCCGTGGCTTGGCGGGACCGCGGCATCGGCCGGCGCCGTCCGGGTGGCGGCGATCCGGCCTGAACGCTTGGCCCAGGCCGGAAAGCCCGGTTTTCTGGCGGGCATCAGCCAGGGAAAGGGCGCATGGACGACGGGACGACGGTGACGGTGGCCGAGTTTGGCCGGACGGTCGAATCGCTGTTCACGCGCGCCGGCTTCCACGCCCAGCAGGCCGATGCCATCGCCCGCATCATCACCGCCGCCGAACGCGACGGCGCGAAATCGCATGACATCTATCGCATCGAAGACTGCCTGCGCACCCTGGCGACCGGCAAGGTCTCGCCCGATGCGCGGCCGGAGCTGATCGACGAGGGCAGCGCCGTGATCCGGGTCGAGGCCGGCGCCGGCTTTTCCCCCGCCGCCTTCAAGCTGGGCCTGCCGGTGCTGGCCGGACGGGCCGACAAGCCGGGGCTGGCGGCGCTGGCCGTCGACGGTTGCGTGCATAGCTCGGCCCTCTGGCCCGAGGTCGAGACGCTGGCGGCGCGCGGCCTTGCCGGGCCTGCCATGGCCCAGCCGCAGAAAGGGCCGGTGCCCTGGGCGCAGGGCCGCCCCGCCCAAACCGCCGCGGGCTTTTCGGTCATGCCGGAAATTGCGCGGCCGGCGGGTGGTCCTGCCGCATGGCGGCAAGCCAGCCCCGAATCGCGGCCAGCGATTCGGGCTCGTCCAGGAAGGGGACATGCGCGCGGCCGGGCACCTCGGCCAGGATGATCCCCGGCTGCCGGCATTGCATCTCGATCGCGGTATCATGCGACAGCAAGTCCGAATTGGCGCCGCGGACCAGCGCCAGGGGCAGCCCCTGCGTGGCGTCGAACAGCGGCCACAGATCGATCTCGGGTCCGTCGAAGGCGGCCAGGAACGCATCGCGCAGGGCAGGGTCGTAATTGATGCGCAGGCCGGCGGGCGTCTCGACGTAATGGTGCCGGGCTTCCTCAAGCCATCGGCTTGCCGGCACGCCGGCAAAGCCGGGCATGAGCGCGGGCAGGCGCTGCGCCATGTCCTCCAGGCTTTTCGCGGCCGGGTTCCGGCCGACATAGTCGAAGATCCGCTCCAGCCCGCTGCGCTGCAGGACCGGGCCGACATCGTTCAGGCACAGGCCCAGGAGCCGGTCGCGCGCCGTCGCGGCCAGCAGCATGCCGATGAGCCCCCCGCGCGAGGTACCCAGCACCGCCGCCCGCGCGATGCCCAGGTGATCCAGCAGCGCCAGCGCGTCCCGCGCCTCTTGCGGGACGGTATAGCTGTCGGCACCGGTCCAGTCCGAATCGCCGCGGCCGCGGTAATCCGGCCGGATCAGCCGCACGCCGGTCAGATGCGGCACCAGATAGTCGAAATCCCGCCCCGTCCGGGTCAGCCCCGGCAGGGCCAGGACCGGCAAGCCCTCGCCCTCGTCGCGATAGGCCAGCCGGGCGCCGTCCTCGGCCCGGAAGAAGCGGACGGGCATCACAGGTTTTCCGATTGCGGCATGCCCAGCACATGATAGCCGCCATCGACCAGCACGATCTCGCCCGTGGTGCAGGCGCCCCAGTCCGAACACAGCCAGACCGCCGTGCCGCCGATGGCCTCCAGCGTGGCATTGGCGCGCATGGGCGCGTTCGCCTCGGTATGGCGATAGGTCTTGCGGGCGCCGCCGATGGCCGCGCCGGCCAGGGTCTTCATCGGGCCGGGGCTGATCGCATTGACGCGAATCCCCTCGGGGCCCAGGTCGTTGGCCAGGTAGCGGACCGAGGATTCCAGCGCGGCCTTTGCCACCCCCATGACGTTGTAGAACGGCGTGACCCGGTTCGAACCGGCATAGGTCAGCGTGATGATCGAGCCGCCATGCGTCATCAGGGGCTGCGCCCGCCGGGCCAGGTCGATCAGCGAATAGCAGGAAATCGTCAAGGAATTCTTGAAATTGTCGCGGGTCGTATCGATGAAGCGCCCGGTCAGCTCGTTCTTGTCGGAATAGGCTATGGCATGGACCAGGAAATCCAGCCCGCCCCAGCGCGACCGGATCGCCGCAAAGGCGCGGTCGAGCGAGTCGTCGTCCAGCACGTCGACATCCATCAGGAAGTCCGAGCCCAGCGATTGCGCCAGCGGCGCGACCCGTTTGCCGAAAGCCTCGCCCTGATAGGAAAAGGCCAGTTCCGCGCCCTGATCCGCCAGCGCCTTCGCAATCCCCCAAGCGATCGAGCGGTCATTCGCGACCCCCATCACCAGGCCGCGTTTGCCTTTCATCAATTCGCCCATGGCTTAACCTTTTCTTGGTTTATTCGCGGTATTTCGACATGACCAGCGTGGCATTGGTGCCGCCAAAACCGAAACTGTTGGAAAGGACGCTATCGAAATCGACATCATCCATGCGCGTCTGCGCGATCTCCTCGGGGCGGATCTCGGGGTCCAGCTCGGTGATGTTGGCCGAGGCGGCGATGAAGCCCTGCTGCATCATCAAGAGCGAATAGATCGCCTCATGCACGCCGGTCGCGCCCAGCGAATGCCCGGTCAGCGACTTGGTCGACGACACCGGCGGCACCGCGCCCTCGCCGAAGACCCGGCGCAGCGCCTTGATCTCGCCCACGTCGCCCACCGGGGTCGAGGTGCCATGCGCATTGACATAGCTGACGCGCCGCCCCTCGGGCAGGGTGGACAGCGCCAGCCGCATCGAGCGCTCGCCGCCCTCGCCGGAAGGCGCGACCATGTCATAGCCGTCGCTGGTCGCGCCATAGCCGGTCACCTCGGCATAGATGCGGGCGCCGCGGGCCAGGGCGTGGCCCAGTTCCTCCAGCACCACCACGCCGGCGCCGCCGGCGATGACGAAACCGTCGCGGGTCGCGTCGAAGGGCCGCGAGGCGGTCTGGGGCGTGTCGTTATACTTGGATGACATCGCCCCCATGGCATCGAAGAGGCAGCTGAGCGTCCAGTCCAGCTCCTCGCCGCCGCCGGCGAAGACAATGTCCTGCTTGCCCATCTGGATCAGCTCGGTCCCGTTGCCGATGCAATGCGCCGAGGTCGAGCAGGCCGAGGTGATCGAATAGTTCACGCCCTTGATCCTGAAGGGCGTGGCCAGGCAGGCCGAATTGGTCGAGGACATGCAGCGCGTGACCATGAAGGGGCCCATGCGCTTGGGCGCGCCCTTCTCGATCACGGTGCGATGCGCCTCGAACAGGTTGGCGGTCGACGGCCCGCCCGAGCCCATGACCAGGCCCGAGCGTTCGTTCGAGACATCCTCGGGCGCCAGGCCCGCATCCTCGATCGCCTGCTGCATGGCGATGAAGTTATAGGCCGCGCCCGCGCCCATGAAGCGCAGGTTGCGCTTGTCGACATGGTCCTCGAGCACGATCTGCGGCATGCCGTGGACCTGGCTGCGAAAACCGCGCTCGGCATATTCGGGGGCGAAGACGATGCCCGAGCGGCCGGCGCGCAGGCTTTCGGTGACCTCGGTGGCATTGTTGCCGATGGGAGAGACGATGCCCAGCCCGGTGATGACGACACGGCGCATGGCGTGCTCCTTGTTCATGTGTCAGGCGGCCGACAGGGCAACCTTCATGTCCTTGACCTCGTAGATGGTTTCGCCGTCGGCCTCGACACGGCCGTCGGCGACGCCCATGGTCAGGCGACGGGTCTGGACCGCCTTGGTGAAATCGACGAAATAGCGCAAGAGCCTGCGGTCGGGCCGGACCATGCCGGTCAGCTTGACCTCGCCCACGCCGAGCGCGTAGCCGCGCCCCTGCCAGCCGCGCCAGCCCAGGTTGAAGCCGGTCAGCTGCCACAGCCCGTCAAGGCCCAGGCAGCCGGGCATGATCGGATTGCCGGGGAAATGGCAGGCAAAGAACCACAGGTCGGGACGGATGTCGAATTCGGCGACGACATGGCCCTTGCCATGCGGGCCGGCATCGGCGGAAATCTCGGTGATGCGGTCCATCATCAGCATCGGCGGCTCGGGCAATTGGGCATTTCCGGGGCCGAACAACTCGCCACGGGCGCAGGCCAGCAGATCTTCCTTGTCAAAGCTGGTCCGTGTCATCGTCATGCGTGTGGGTTCCCCTGATCCGACGTTGCGTTATCTGCTGTGGCTGCTGCCGGGCAAGGCCCGCGCCAAACTTGCCTTCGGGTCTATCAT
The DNA here is from genome assembly GCF_046335115.1 of Paracoccus sp. P2. Lineage (NCBI taxonomy): Bacteria > Pseudomonadati > Pseudomonadota > Alphaproteobacteria > Rhodobacterales > Paracoccaceae > Paracoccus > Paracoccus sp. P2. The sequence goes on from NZ_JBGOSN010000047.1 coordinate 9,106, forward strand.
TCCGTCCCGGCAAGGCGCAAGGGCGCAGGTTTTGCGGGTTTTTGCGGTGGATGGGCCGGCGGTTGCGCAAGACGGAAGCGCGGCGGACGATTTGCCGCAACCCTGCTGCCCGGCAGAGGGGATTGGCCTTGTACGGCTTGGCCGGCACCGCAGCCGGGGGCTTTGCGCCCCCGGACCCCCGCAGGATATTTATGCAAGAAAGAACTGGGCGGCGGGATGTCGCGCCCCGGCTTCTTCCATGTCCAAATATCCTGGGGGAGCGCGGAACGCGCGGGGGCAAAGCCCCCAGCCCTGCAGCGGCCGCGACATCTGCCTGCGGAACAGGCGGTCAGCCGGCCTGTTCCGCGGCCAGCTCGCGGGTCCGGCGGGCGATCAGGGCGATGCCCGGCGCGATGTCGTCCTCGCGGATCGAGGAATAGCCCAGCCGGAAGAAGGCGCAGGGCTGCGGCGGGGTTTCGAAAAAGACTTCGCCCGGTTCGATCAGCACGCTGTCCTCTTGCAGCCTTGCGGCCAGGACGGTGCTGTCGATGCCGGCCGGTCCCTCGACCCACAGGCTCGATCCGCCCGAGCGCGCCGCCCCGGCGATGCGCAGCCCGGTGGCCGCCAGCGCCTGCTCCATCAGCGCGCGGCGGCGTTTCAGCGCGCCGCGCAGCCGCACGATATGTGCGTCGTAATGGCCGAGCGCCAGGAAATAGGCGGTGATCCTTTGCAGATGGTTCGGCGGGTGGCGCAGCATGATGGCGCGCAGCGGGGGGGGGGGGGGGAGGGANCATCAGCGCGCGGCGGCGTTTCAGCGCGCCGCGCAGCCGCACGATATGTGCGTCGTAATGGCCGAGCGCCAGGAAATAGGCGGTGATCCTTTGCAGATGGTTCGGCGGGTGGCGCAGCATGATGGCGCGCAGCGCGCGGGCCCGCGCGATGAAGGGCGCCGGCGCCACCATGTAGCCGATGCGCAGCCCCGGAAACAGCGATTTCGAGAAGCTGCCGACATAGATCACCCGCCCCGAGCGGTCGAGCGATTTCAGCGCCGGCGCGGGGGGCGCGAGATAGGACATCTCGAAATCGTAATCGTCCTCGACGATCAGGAAGTCATGCGCGGCGGCGCGGGCCAGCAGGTCGCGGCGCCGCGCCAGCGGCATGGTGGCGCCGGTCGGGATGTTGTGGCTGGGCGTCACGATCACCAGCCGCGTGCCCTGCGGCAGCAGCTCGGGGTTCAGCCCGCCCTCGTCCACGTCGAGGAAGGTGGTCGGGCTGTGGGCGCGGCGCAGGGTTTCGGCGAAATCGGGATAGCCCGGATCCTCGGTCACCGCCAGCCGGTCGCCGCGCGCCAGAAGCTCGACGGTGATGAAGAGCGCGTTCTGCGCGCCCAGCGTCACCAGCACCTCGTCCGGCTCGGCCTGGATGCCGCGTCGGGGCAGGGAATGCGAGCAGATATAGTCGATCAGCATCGGGTCGTCGGCGCCATAGAGATCCGAGGCCAGCTCGCCGAAATCCCGCGTCCCCCAGGCCCGGCGGGCGCAGTCGCGCCAGGCGTTGTGGTCAAACAGCGCCGGGTCGCTTTGCCCGTAGATGAAGGGATAGCGGAAATCGCGCCAGTTCGCCGGCTTGCGGATCACCCGCTGGCGCGGCAGCTCGCCCGCAAGCCAGCTGTCCCAGTCGAGCGCGGTTTCATGCGGCAGCGGTTCCTGCACCTTCAGCCGGCGGTGCGGCACGGTGGCGGCGACCATGACGCCGGAGCGCGGCCGCGTCTCCAGATAGCCCTGGCTGATCAGTTCCTGATAGACCAGCGTCACCGTCATGCGCGAGATGCCCAGCGTTTCGGCCAGACCCCGCGACGAGGGCAGCCGGGTGCCAGGCCGTGCGCGGGTTTCCAGGATTGCCCGCACGATGGCCGCCGCCAGCCGCGCTTGCAGCGTCCCTGCCTCGCTGTCGCGCAGGAAGAACATCTCGACGGGAATCCGGTCGCTCATCTGGACATATCGTTGTGCCCCGCCACCTGCAACATTTTGTCGCAAGAAGCAGCCATGCAGAGCTGCAAGCCAACAGAGAAAGGGCTGAGCCCAAGGGCTCGGCCGCGTCGGAAGACCAACAATCGAAAGACAGGGAGTCACGACAATGACCAATATGAACCGGGCCGGAATCTTCCTGGCCGCGATGACGCTTGGCGCCGGCCTCGGCCTGGCCCCGGCCCATGCCGAGACCACCGTGGTCGTGGGCTACCAGCAGATCGTCGGCCCCTTCATCGCCGCCATCGCCGACGGCCGGCTGGACGCCGCCGCCAAGGAGGCGGGCTACAAGATCGACTGGCGGCAGTTCTCGTCCGGGGGCGACATCTCGACCGCGCTGGCCTCGGGCAACGTGCCGGTGGGGGTGATCGGCTCGACCGGGATCGCCGCCGCGGCGACGCGGGGGGTGGAGTTCGAGCTGTTCTGGATCCTCGACAATATCGGCAAGTCCGAGGCGCTGGTCGCCCGCAACGGCTCGGGCATCGAGGCGCCGGGGGATCTGACCGGCAAGAAGGTCGCCGTGCCCTTCGTCTCGACCGCGCATTTCCACCTGCTCGTCGGCATGGACCAAGTCTGGAAGATCGACCCGCGCGGCGTCAACATCCTGAACATGAAGCCGCCGCAGATCCTGGCCGCCTGGCAGCGCGGCGACATCGATGCCGCCTATGTCTGGCCGCCGGTGCTGACCGAGCTGATGAAGGAAGGCACGGTGATCGCCGACAGCGAACAGATCGGCGCGGCCAGCGTGCCGACCTTCGACGGGCTGGTGGCGGACAAGAAATTCGCCGCCGAGAACCCGGAGTTCATGGCCGCCTTTACCAGGGCGCTGGCCGGGGCCTATGCCGATTACAACGCCGACAAGGCGGCCTGGACCGAGGATTCGCCGCAGGTCGCAGGCATCGTCAAGACCATCGGTGGCGATGCCGCCGGCACGATCGAGGCGCTGAACATGCTGTCCTTTCCCGACGCGGCCGAGCAGGCATCCGAGACCTGGCTGACCGGCGGCGCGGTCCGCGCGCTGGGCGAAAGCGCCCGCTTCCTGGTCGAGCAGAAGCAGATCGACGCCGCGCTGGAGGATTACGCGCCTTTCGTGAACCCGAGCTTCGCCCAGGCCGCGGCACAATAGGCGGCCGGCCCCCTCGGGGCCGCATCCCGCCTGCCTGTAACCCCTTTCTCGGAAAGACCGCTGATATGCAGACATTGAAAGTTTCCGACGTCAGCCTGATCTACCCCGGCCACCACAAGGGTGCCCCGGTCACCGCGCTGAAAGGCGTGAACCTAGAGGTCAAGAGCGGCGATTTCGTCGTGGCGCTGGGCGCCTCGGGCTGCGGCAAGACCACGCTTCTGAACCTGATGGCCGGGTTCATGGCGCCCTCGGCCGGGCAGATCACCCTGGGCGGGCGGCCGGTCACCGGCCCCGGTGCCGACCGTGGCGTGGTGTTCCAGAAACACGCGCTGCTGCCCTGGCTGAACGTGATCGACAATGTCGAGTTCGGCCTGAAGCTGCAGGGCGTGGACGCCAGGACGCGGCGCGAGCGCGCGGTGAAAAACCTGGCGCTGGTCGGGTTGCAGGATTTCCACAAGCACATGATCTATCACCTCTCGGGCGGCATGCAGCAGCGCGTCGGCATCGCCCGCGCCCTGACCTGCGACCCGGCCATGCTCTTGATGGACGAGCCGATGGCGGCGCTGGACGCGCTGACCCGCGAGACGGTGCAGGAACTGCTGCTTCAGATCTGGCAGCAGACCGACAAGATGTATTTCTTCATCACCCACAGCGTCGAGGAGGCGCTGTTTCTCGGCTCGCGGCTGATCGTCATGTCGCCGCGGCCGGGCCGCATCACCCACACCTACGAGCTGGACTTCAACCGCCGCTTCCTGGCCGAGGGCAATGCCCGCGCCATCAAGTCCAGCCCCGATTTCATCGAGATGAGGGAGCAGATCCTTGGCATCATCTATGGCGACGAACGCGCCGGCGAGCGGGAAAAGATCCATGCTTGACCGGCTGACGAAAGCACGCCCGGCCCGGCCCGGCGTATCCTATGGCGCCCCCGGCGACGGCTCCAGCGCGCTTATCAGCCTGGCCACGGCGGTCGCGCTGATCGCGCTGTGGTTCCTGGTCACCGGCATGGGCTGGGTCAGGCCGCTGTTCCTGCCCTCGCCCGCCGCGGTCTGGGGCAAGTTCGTGCTGGCCGCGACCGAGGGCGTGTCGAACTCGACCCTGGCCCAGCACACGCTGGCCAGCCTCGGCCGGGTGCTGGGCGCCTTCTTCCTGGCGCTGGCCATCGCGGTGCCGGTCGGCATCCTGATGGGGGTGAACCGGGTGATCCGCGGCCTGCTGGATCCGGTCATCGAGTTCTACCGCCCGCTGCCGCCCCTGGCCTATCTGCCGCTGATCATCATCTGGCTGGGCATCGGCGAGTTTCCCAAGGTCTTTCTGATCTTCCTGGCGATCTTTGCCCCCATGGCCATCGCGGCGCGCGCCGGCGTGCGCTCGGTCTCGATCGAGCAGATCCATGCCGCCTACGCCATGGGCGCCAGCAAGCTGCAGGTGATCTTCCACGTCATCCTCAAGGCCGCGCTGCCCGAGATCTTTACCGGCATGCGCATCGGCATCGGCGTGGGCTGGACGACGCTGGTCGCGGCCGAGATGGTCGCCGCCCATCGCGGCCTGGGCTTCATGGTGCTGAACTCGGCCGAATACCTGGCCAGCGACGCCGTGATCATGGGGATCATCGTGATCGGTATCCTCGCCTTTGCCTTCGACCTGCTGATCCGCCGCATCGAGCGGGCACTGATCCCCTGGAAGGGCAAGGTCTGATCCCGCCCCGGACCTGACCCGCCACCATTCACCGCAAACGTCCCGGAGGCGCGCCTGCGCGCCGCCGACCGGGAAAGGAGTATCCACCGATGACCCGCAAACTGACCGCCGACGACCTGAAGGCCACCTTCGACGCCTTCAACCGCCACGACATCGACGGCGTGATGACCCATTTCGCCGAGGACTGCGTGTTCTACACCGTCGCCGGCGAGCATGAATACGGCAACAAGGTCGAGGGCAAGGCGGCCATCGCCAGGGCCTTCGAGGCGGTCTGGACCACGATGCCGGACGTCGAATGGGCCGACCACACGCATTTCCTGTCCGAGGACGGCACGCGCGGCGTCTCGCAATGGACCTTCCGCGCCACCAACCCGGACGGCAGCCGGACCGAGGTGCAGGGCGTGGACCTGTTCCGCATCGCGGGCGGCCGGATCGTCGAGAAGCAGGCGATCCGCAAGCAACGCCCGGCCATCCCCGCCTCTGCACCCGCCCTTGTCGAGAAATGAGGCCCGCCATGCAGGCGATCGAGAAACGAGCGGGCGCCCAGCCCTACGACCCGTTCTACGACCCCATCACGGCCCGCAGCCTGGGCCCGCGCAGCGATTACGCGCCGACCTACTGGATCGGCACCGCCGGCACCCCGCCGCCGGATGACGGCCCGGTCACGGGCGACATGGATGCAGATGTGGTGGTGATCGGCTCGGGCTATACGGGCCTGTCCTGCGCGCTCCACCTGGCCAAGATGCACGGCATCAAGGCCGTGGTGCTGGAAGCGAACGGCGTCGCCTATGGCTGCTCGACCCGCAACGGCGGCCAGGCCCAGATCAGCTCGGGCCGGCTCAAGCGCAGCCAGTGGATCGAACGCTGGGGCCTCGAGGTGGCGAAGCGCCTGCATGCCGAGGTCTGCGAGGCCTTCGATCTGTTCCGCGGCCTGATCCGCGACCATGCGATCGACTGCGATCCGCAGGATGGCGGGCATTACTATATCGCCCACAAGGCCAGCGTGCTGCCGGCCCTGGAAAGCGAGGCGGCGCTGCTGCGCGACACCTTCGGCTACGATGCCCGCATGATCTCGCGCGACGAGCTGCATGCCGAGGTGGTGCGCGACCACGAGGCGCATGGCGCCATGTGGGAGGCGGACGGCGTCGGTATCCATGCCGCGAAACTGGCCTTCGGCTATCTGCGCGTCGTCCGCGAACTGGGCGCCAGGGTGCATGTCGACAGCCCGGTGCAGGGCTGGGACTACCGGAACGGCCTGCATCACCTGCGCACGCCGGGCGGCACGGTGCGCGCCAAGCGGGTGGCGGTGGCGACGGCGGCCTATGCGCCGCGCAGCCTGCATCCGCGGCTTCGGGACCGGCTGATGCCGATCATGTCGAACAGCATCGTTACCCGCGTGCTGACGCCCGACGAACTGGAAGCGGTCGGCATCCAAAAACGCTCGCCGCTGACCGATACCCGGACGCTGCGGCATTACTACCGGCTGCTGCCCGACAACCGGCTGCAGATCGGCTCGCGCGCCGCGATTACCGGCCGCGATGCCGCGAACCCGGCGCATCTGGACGCGCTGCGCGAGGGGATGGCCCGCAAGTTCCCGGCCCTGCGCGGCATCGCGCTGGACTACAGCTGGTGGGGCTGGGTGGATGTCAGCCACGACATGATGCCGCGCATCACCGGCCTGCCGGACCTGCCCGGCGCCTTCTACGCCTTGGGCTACGGCGGCAACGGCGTGATGTATTCCGCCATGGCCGGGCGGCGCATGGCGCAGCTGGTCGCCGGCGAGGCGGTGCCCGACCTGCCGATCTTCAACACCGAACTGCCGCATGAGGGCTGGCGGACGCCGTTCCGGCGCCTCGGCCAATGGGGCCTCTACAAACTCTATCACTTCCGCGACGAGCGCAAATAAGGAGCCATCGCCATGAAAATGACCACCGAGGAAGCTTTCGTCAAAACCCTCCAGCTGCACGGGATCGAGCATGCCTTCGGGATCATCGGCTCGGCGATGATGCCGGTGTCCGACCTGTTCCCCAAGGCGGGCATCACCTTCTGGGACTGCGCGCACGAGACGAATGCCGGGATGATGGCGGACGGGTTCACCCGCTCGACCGGCAAGATGTCGATGGCGATCGCGCAGAACGGCCCCGGCGTGACCGGCTTCGTGACGCCGGTCAAGACCGCCTACTGGAACCACACGCCCCTGCTGCTGGTCACGCCGCAGGCGGCGAACCGCACCATCGGCCAGGGCGGTTTCCAGGAGATGGAGCAGATGCGCATCTTCGCCGATTGCGTCTGCTACCAGGAAGAGGTGCGCGACGCCTCGCGCATCCCCGAGGTCTTGAACCGGGTGATCATGCAGGCCTGGCGCAACTCGGCCCCGGCGCAGATCAACATCCCGCGCGACTTCTGGACCCAGGTCATCGACGTGGAACTGCCGCAGGTCGTGGGTTTCGAGCGTCCCGCGGGCGGCGAGCAGGCGGTGACCGAGGCGGCCAGGCTGCTCAGCGAGGCGCAGTTCCCGGTGATCCTGTCGGGCGCCGGCGTGGTGCTGTCGGGCGCCATCCCGGATCTGGTCCGGCTGGCCGAGCGGCTGGATGCGCCGGTGTGCTCGAACTACCAGCACAATGACAGCTTCCCCGGCTCGCATCCGCTGGCCATGGGCCCCTTGGGCTATAACGGTTCGAAGGCGGCGATGGAGATCATCGCCAAGGCCGATGTGGTGCTGGCGCTGGGGACGCGGCTCAACCCGTTCTCGACCCTGCCGGGCTATGGCATCGACTATTGGCCCAAAGAGGCGAAGATCATCCAGGTCGACATCAACGCCGACCGCATCGGGTTGACCAAGAAGGTCACCGTCGGCATCCAGGGCGACGCGGCCAAGGTGGCGCGGGGGATCCTGGCGCAGCTCGCCCCCATGGCGGGCGATGCCGGCCGCGCCGAGCGCAAGGCGCTGGTCGCGCAGACCAAATCCCGCTGGGCGCAGGAACTGTCGAGCCTCGACCACGAGGAGGACGATCCCGGCACGGTCTGGAACGCGGATGCGCGCAAGCGCGACGCCGGGCTGATGAGCCCGCGCCAGGCCTGGCGGGCGATCATGCAGGCGGTGCCGCAGGAGGCCATCGTCAGTTCGGACATCGGCAACAACTGCGCCATCGGCAACGCCTATCCCAGTTTCGAGGCGGGGCGGAAATACCTGGCGCCGGGGCTGTTCGGCCCCTGCGGCTACGGCTTCCCGGCGATCCTGGGCGCCAAGATCGGCAATCCCGACGTGCCGGTGATCGGCTTTGCCGGCGACGGCGCCTTCGGCATCTCGATGAACGAGATGACCGCCTGCGGCCGCGACGATTGGCCGGCGATCACCATGGTGATCTTCCGCAACTACCAATGGGGGGCGGAAAAGCGCAACACGACGCTGTGGTACGACAACAATTTCGTCGGCACGGAACTGGACCGCGACACCTCCTATGCCAAGATCGCCGAGGCCTGCGGGCTGCGGGGCGTGCAGGTGAAGAGCCAGGACGAACTGACCGCGGCGCTGCACGATGCGGTCGAGCGGCAGATGAAGAACCGCGAGACCACCTTCATCGAGGTGCTCTTGAACCAGGAACTGGGCGAGCCCTTCCGCCGCGACGCGATGAAGAAGCCGGTGGTTGTGGCCGGCATCGACCCGGCCGACATGCGCCCGCAGCAGGGCGCGGCCTGACCGGGGGGAGGCGGCGGAAGGCAGCGGCGCTCCCTGCCTTTCACCGTTTCCCAAATACTCCCGGGGGGCGCGCGCAAGCGCGGGGGGCAGAGCCCCCTTCGGCGGCCCGGTGCCACCCGCGACCCCCATGACATCGCCCGGCGCGCGGCAAGCGCCCCGGCCCATCCCCGCATCCCGGTGAGGACGATGATTTCCACCATGATCCCTTCGCGCGGCCTGATCGAGGAAGCCTTTCCGGGCTTCGCCGTCTCGGCCCTGGTCGCGGCCACGGCGCAATTCCTGTCGGATCATTACGGCGCCCCCGCCATGCTGCTGGCGCTGCTCCTGGGCCTGGCGCTGAACTTCCTGGCCGAGGACGGCACCCGCACCGCCCCCGGCATCGCCTTTACCGCCCGCACCGTTCTGCGGCTGGGGGTGGCGCTTCTGGGCGCGCGCATCTCGGCCGGCATGCTGGCGGCGCTGGGGCCGGGCGCCATTGCGCTGGTGGTGGCGGGCGTGGTGCTGACCATCCTGTTTGCCCTTGCCGCCAGCCGGCTGGTCGGCCGCGGCTGGCGCTTTGCGCTCTTGACCGGCGGCTCGGTGGCGATCTGCGGCGCCTCGGCGGCCATGGCCATCGCCGCCGTTCTGCCGCGGTACGAGAAATCCGAGCGCGACCTGGTCTTCACCGTGCTGTCCGTTACCGTGCTTTCGACCGTGGCCATGGTGCTTTACCCGATGCTGGCCGGGCTTTTCGGCTTCACGGCGCGCGATTCCGGCGTCTTCCTGGGCGGCACCATCCATGACGTGGCCCAGGTGGTCGGCGCCGGCTTTTCCATCGGCCCCGAGACGGGCGAGACCGCGACACTGGTCAAGCTGATCCGCGTTTCCATGCTGGCGCCGGTGGTGCTGTGCTTTTCGCTGGCGATCCGGGCGCGCGGGCTGGCCGATGCCGATGGCGGCAAGGCGCCGCCGCTCTTGCCGGGCTTCGTCATCGGCTTTCTGGCGCTGGCGGGGCTGAACAGCCTGGGGCTGATCCCGCAGGGGGTCTCGGATTTCGCCGGCCAGGTTTCTCGCTGGGCGCTGCTGATCGCCATTGCCGCGGTCGGCATCAAGACTTCGCTCGGCAAGATGCTCGAGGTCGGCACCGGCGCCATCGCGCTGATCCTGGCCGAGACCGTGTTCCTGGCCGTCTTCGTCACCGCCGGCCTGCATCTTTTGGGGTAACGCCATGAAACCGCTCGACCGCATCCACGAGACCGCCAGGGCGCTGGATCGCCACATCATCCTGGCCGAGGGCGACGACCCGCGCGTGGCCGAGGCCGCCCGCCGGCTGCTGGCCGAGGGGCTGGCCCGCGTCACCCTGATGGGCGGGCCCCGGATCCCCGGCGCCGGCCGCATCGACCCGGCGGGCGCGCCGGACCTGGCGGAACTGGCCGACCACTGGCACCGGCTGCGCGCGGCCAGGGGCATGACCGCCGAGCGCGCGCGCGACGAGATGCGCGACCCGATCCGCCAGGCGGCGATGCGGGTGCGGCTGGGCCAGGCCGACGGCACGCTGGGCGGCGCCGTCGCCACCACCGCCGATACCGTCCGCGCCGCGTTGCAGATCATCGGCCGGGCGCCGGATGCGGGGATCGTGTCCAGCTTTTTCCTGATGCTGTCCTGCGGACCCGATGCGCCGATCAAGGGCGGCATGATCTTCGCCGATTGCGGGCTGGTGATCCAGCCCGATGCGCAGGAACTGGCCGCCATCGCGCTTTCGGCCGCCGCAAGCTGCCGCCGGCTGCTGGCCGAGGAGCCGCGGGTGGCGCTTTTGTCCTTCTCGACCGCGGGTTCGGCCGATCACCCGAGCCTTGGCCGCATCCGCGAGGCGTTGGCGCTGATCCGCGCCGCCGCCCCCGAGCTGGAGGTGGACGGCGAGATGCAGTTCGACGCGGCGCTGGACGAGGCGATCCGGACCAGGAAGGCGCCGGCAAGCCGGCTGTCGGGGCGGCCGAACGTCTTTGTCTTTCCCGACCTGGCCGCGGGCAATATCGGCTACAAGATCGCCGAGCGCCTCGGCGGCCTTACCGCCATCGGACCCATCCTCCAGGGCCTCGCTAAACCCGCCAACGACCTGTCGCGCGGCTGCTCGGTGCAGGACATCGTCGACGCGGCCGCCGTCACCGCGGTTCAGGCAGGCCAGGGCATGCAGGCCGCGGCGCGATAGGGCGGCGGCGCTGCGGCCGATCCCCTGCGCTCAGCGCCCGGCCGGGGCGGCATAGACCGCCGACCAGAAGCGGGTCCGGCCATCCGCGCCGGTGGCATGGCCGATGCCGAACTGCCGCAGCTGCGGGATCAGGATATTGGCCAGATGCCCGCTGGAGCTGTTCCATTCCCCCAGCACCTGTTCGGTGCCATAGGGCCCCGCGGCGATGTTCTCGGCGGTGATGCGCGGCGCATATCCCAGCGCCTTGAGCCTTTGTGCCGGGCCGCTGCTGCGGCTGCCGGCATGGCTCATCCGGCCGCGCTGCGCCATGTCGCAGGCATGGGCGGCGGCGGCCTGCGACAGCAGGGCATCGGCCTGAAGCGCCGGCAGCCCGGCCCGGCTGCGCGCGCGGTTGGTCGCGTTCAGGCCGGATTGGACGACCTGCGGGCTGGGGGCGCTGCACTCGACCAGGCCCGGCGACGAGACCTGTATGTCATGGCCCTTGTCCGGCCCTGCGGTCGGCGTCGCGGTGCAGGCGGCAAGCAGCAGGCAGGCTGCAAGCGCCTTGCCTCGGGGGGGCGGGATCCGGTGCGGCATGGTGTTTTCCTCCTGGTGCGATGGAAGAACGCCTGCGGCACGACTGGAAAAACCTTGACGAAAGCACGATCGAAATGCGGGTCGCGGCAGCCTTGAACGGGGTTGCGCCGGCGATCTTCGGACACGTTATGCGTGTATAACCACCCTGGGCGGACATTGTTCCGGCTCCGCGGCCCGGCGCTGCACAATGCCGCCTGCCGGAGGTTCGTCCCGTCCTGGATAGCCGTTCGCCGCGCTGTGCCGGCGCTGCCTGGCACGGTCTCGCACCGGGTCTGTGCGGATTTCCGGCAGGCCACCGGGTCGGAGGCCGGCAGTCGCATCTTCGCGACATCGACGCGGCGGTAGGCTGCGTGGGCACGCTCCGGGACAATGCTTGCCAGGATGCCTCGGCCGTCCCGGTCGCCGGGGCCGAGGCCCTGTTTCGCGCCTGTGCGGCGGCGGGGACGCGTTGGGCGCTGCGTTTCCCGGTCATTGCGGTGGACCGGCATCAGGTCTCGGCCTTTCCAGCCGGCAAGCGGCTGGGTGGCCGGCGGGTTGATCCGCGGGCTGGCGACCCTGATACCGGGCCATTGCAGGCGGTGACGCTGGAGGAGGTCGCCGGCACCATGGCGCTTTTCGTCCGGCCCGGCCGCGCGGCATGTCCGGCTGTTCCGGCTGCGGCCCGCCTTCGGCTTTCCGGCCTGTGCCGCCGTCCTTGGCATCTTCCGGCGGGTGATCGCCCGGCCCGGATGGCTCAGGCGAACAGCAGGGACAGGCCGCGGATGAATGCCCAGATGACGCCCCAGATGATGGCAAAGGCCAGGATGGCCAGCAGGCCGCCCCCGACGATCCACAGCCCGTCCCGCTCCAGCACGCCAAGCGCGAGGATGGCGAGGGCCAGCGCCGGCAGCATGTTGCCGAGCGGGATCGGCAGCAGCAGCACGATCGAAAGTCCCAGGCAAAGCCCGCCCACCAGCCGCACCGCCAAGGGTGAGGACAGGGGCAGGATGCGGGGGATGAGCAGCCTTTCGGCCCGGACCAGGGCGGGCGCGCAGCGCGCGAGGATCGCCGCGAAATCCGCGCGCGGCAGCGACCGCTGGGCGATGAAGCGCGGCAGCCAGGGCCTTTGGCCCAGCATCATCTGGAACGAGAGATAGACCAGCGGCAGGCCCAGGATGCCCGAGGTGCCCGGCGGCATGGGCAGGATGTTGGGAAAGGCGAACAGCAGCAGAAGCCCGGCGGTCGCACGCCCCTCCAGCAGGATCAGCAGGTCGGTGACGCTGAGCCTGTCGCGGCTGGTGTCGCCGGCGATTCGGGTCAGCACGTCCGAAAGATGCTCACGCCGCCAAGGCGGGCCGTTTCCCGGCCGCAGATCCTGGTTCCCGGCCGCCGGACCGGGATCGGGATCGCCGGAAGGCGGGCCTTTGCCTTGTGCAGGCATTCGGTCTCCTGACGGTTGCCGCGGTTCGGTGGTTCTATCTTGGGACAGGCGGCCGGGGTTTCAAGACGCCTTGTCCGGAAATGCCCGGCCCGGCTGTCGCCCCCCGCCAGCGGCTTGCCGGACGGGTTGCCCGGAAGGCGCGCGGCGCCGGAGTTGCCGCCTTGCGCCGGGGTATTTGGGAAACGGTGAAAGCGCCGGCGCTGCCGTCCTTCAGCCCGGCAGGGCGGCCAGTTCATGCGCCCAGGGCGGGTCGGCGCCGGGGCGCGAGACGGTGATCGCCGCCGCGCTTGTGCCGAGCGCGAGCGCCTGGGCGATGGATTCCGGCGCCAGCGTCTCCAGCCCCTGGCGCGTCAGCACCCCGGCGCGGTCCAGCGCGGCCAGGACGCCGGCATTGAAGGTGTCGCCGGCGCCGATCGTGTCGGCGACCTCGACCCGCACCGCCCGGGCAGAGAGCGGCGCGCCCGACCAACGCGCGCGCGCGCCGGCCGAACCGCCGGTCTGGAAGACCACCCGCGGCCCGCGGGACAGGATCGCGGCGGCGGCCTCCTCGAAGCTGGCGCCGGGCATCAGCCATTCCAGGTCGTCGCCCGAAAGCTTGACCAGGTCGGCCATGGCGATGAGCCGGTCGAGCCGGGCGCGATAGGCCGTCTCGTCGGCGATGAAGAAGGGGCGGATGTTGGGGTCCAGCATCACCGGCACGCGGTGGCGCACGCGCTCCACCAGCGCCTCGACGGCGGCGCCGCAGGGGTCCGGCACCAGGCTGATGCCGCCGATGAACAGCGCCGAGACGGTATCGGGGATCTCGGGCAGGTCTTCGGGGGCGAACATGCGCCCGGCCGAGCCCTCGTCATAGAAGGAATAGCGTGCCTCGCCACCGGTCAGGGTCACGAAGGCCAGCGTGGTCAGCCGGTCGCTGCGCGGGCAAAGCCCGGTATCCACCCCGGCCTCGGCCAGCGGGCGCAGCAGCGTCTCGCCGAACGTGTCGCGCGAGATCGGCCAGAGATAGCCCGTCTGCGCCCCCATGCGGCCGAGCGCGATGGCGGTGTTGTAGACCGCGCCTCCGGGCAGCGGCCGGTAATTGGCGCCCTCGGGCACCATGTCGATCAGCGATTCCCCGGCGCAAAGGATCATGGCCCTCCCCTTCCTTCGTCAGCCCGTTCCTGTCTCCTGATAGCGGTAACTGTCGGCGATGGAAATATCCTGCGTGATCGGGGCCGCGCCGATGCGGATGAAACCGCCGCGCTCGTTCAGCCACAGCGCCGCCAGAAGCAGCGCCAGCGCCAGCAGCACGGCAAGGGCGATCTTCCAGGCAGACCAGGGCCGTTCGCCCTGCACGCGGCCGGACTGGCCGTTGACCACGAAACGATAGCTCTTGCCGTTGTAGCGATAGGCGGCGGTCCAGACCGGCAGCAGGATATGCTTGAAGGTCTCGTTCGCGAAGCGGGTCTCGATGCCGGTGACGCGCTGTTCGTTGCCGCCGATGGCGCGGCGCACGTCCATGGCGATCACCCCGGCCATTTCCTGCCGGGCGATGTCATGGCCGGAGCCCAGCGGGATCGTATAGCCCTCGGCCAGGAAACCGGCGAGGTATTCGGGCCGGTAGGGCACCAGATGCGACAGATCCCAAGGCGTCAGCGCATCGGTGATGCGGCGCGGCAGCGAGGTCGAGGCCAGCACCAGCACATCGTCGAAATTCCGCGCCACCTGGCCCGAAACCGGGGTCCAGCGCGTCTTGCGCACCTGCTGCGCCACCCGCTGCTGGCGGCCGTTCACCATCTGCGTGACATAGACGGTTTCGTAATACCAGTCGCCGCGGGCGCCGGTGTAGCGCGAGGCGGTGTCGGCGTCGAAGGTCCAGAAGGGCGAATAGACCCCGCTCATCTTCTTGCCGCGCCGGGCATAGGCGGTCAGGCCCGTGGGCGCGAACCAGAGCCCCTTGAGCCAGTCCTCGAGCGCGGCTTTCGCCTGCGCCTCGGTGATGACGAAGGGCAGCACGCCCTGCGGCTTGATGTGGCGCGTCGTCCCGGTGTCGGTGACGACGGCGGTGGCGCAGAATGGGCAGGCCGAGGCGTGGCGGTCGCTGGTGATCTCGACCTTGGCGCCGCAATTCGGGCAGGAAAGGGTGCGTATCGTCTCGGTCAGGTCGCTGTGCCGGTCCAGCGACAGCCCGTGTTCCAGCGGCAGTTCCTGCAATTGCGGCGCCTTGTGCCCGCCGTCCCATTGCAGCGCCCGCCCGGTCGCCGGGTCGAGCAGGATGGCGCTTTCGCCCCATCGCCCCTGCTGCGCCTGGCGCGAGGGCGCGCGGGCGGGGCCGGGGCCGATATGGCTTTCATGCCCGCAATAGGGGCAGACCAGGCTTTGCTGGCCCGGCGAGAATTCCAGGCTGGCGCCGCAATTCTCGCAAGGATAGCGGTATTCCGAGGGCGGGGTCGGCATTCCGGCGGCTTACTCCGCCTTCGGGATCGGCGGCGGGGGCGGCGGCGCGACGGTGAAGAGCTGGGCGAGTTCGGCGACCTCCTCGGCCGGTTTCCAGCCGTCCTGGCCGGGGGTCCAGACCAGCGTTTCGCGGGTGAAGCCGCCCTCGCGCACCAGGCGGCCGAGATGGGCGCGGCCATAGGGGCCGTCGGCCTGGCCGTTCACGGCGATGTGCCAGACGGTTTCGGGATGCAGCGGCGGCGGGGTCTGCGGCGCCTGCTGCTGGGGCACGGCGCCCCAGGGGCCGCGCTGCGCCATGGCGGCGCCCATGCCCGCGCCAAGCCCGGCGCCGATGCCCGCGCCCATTCCCGCACCCATGCCGCCGGGCTGGTTCGAGGCGTTCAGCATCGCCTCGGATGCGGCATATTGGCCAAAGCGGTTCAGGTCGCCGACGATGCCCATCGAGGTGCGCTTGTCGAGCATCCTTTCCACCTCGTCGGGCAGGCTGATGTTCTCGATGTAGAATTCCGGGATGGTCAGGCCATAGGCGGCGACGGTGGGGCCGATCGCCTTGGCGACCATCTGGCCCAGGTCGCCGGTATTCGCCGCCATGTCCAGCACCGGGATGCCGGAGCCCGCGATCATGCGCGAGAATTCCTGCACGATGATGTTGCGCAGCTGGAAGCTGATCTCGTCGCGGGTGAATTCGCCGTCGGTGCCGACGATCTCGGTCATGAAGCGGCCGGGGTCGGTCACGCGCATGGAATAGGTGCCGAAGGCGCGGATGCGCACCGGGCCGAATTCCGGGTCGCGCGCGATCACCGGGTTCCTGGTGCCCCATTTCAGGTCGTTGAAGCGGGTGGTGTTGACGAAATAGATCTCGGACTTGAAGGGGCTGCGGAAGCCGTGGTCCCAGTGCTGCAACCGGGTCAGGACCGGCAGGTTGTTCGTCTCGAGCATGTAGAGGCCGGGCTGGAACACGTCCGCCAGCTGCCCCTCGTGGATGAAGACGGCGGCCTGGCCCTCGCGCACGGTCAGCTTGGCGCCGTATTTGATCGCCTTGCCGACGGTCGGGTAGCGCCAGACCATGGTGTCGCGGGTGTCGTCGGTCCATTCGATGATCTCGATGAACTCGCCGCCGAGAATGTCGAAGATGCTCATGGGGGCTGCCTTTCGCTCTGCGGGACGCCTGCCTGCGATAGTGCCCCGCAGCCGCCCGGCGTCAAGACCCGAGCGGCGGGCCTATGCTTCGGTGTCCAGCAGTTCGCGGGCGATTTGCAGCACGATGGGGCGGACCTCGGCCTCGGTCATGCCGGGGCGCAGCCGGGCATCGTAGAGGATCTGCAGCAGCAGCTCGTCATGCCGGGTCAGATAGGCGAATTCCTCGTTGTCGTTGAAGATCGAGGGGCGCGCGCGGGGGCTGTCATTGGCCAGCCCCATGCCCTGCGCCAGTTCCTCGTGCATGCAGGACCGGCGCATGCGCGGCGGCAACTCCGCCCGGATCAGCGCCACCGCCTGCGCATAGACCGGGGAATTGCCGTTGGAATAGGCGAAGACCGTGCAATAGTTCTGCGGCGCCAGATCGCGCAGGGCGGCGATGTCGCCGGGCGGGATGCCGGGCACCAGCGCGGCCAGGCGCGGGCCGATGGCGCGGCGCTCGTCCTCGTTCAGGATCAGCACGGTGACATTGCCGGCGCCGCCGGTCAGCGCGACCGGATGGCCGCTGATGCGGGCAAGCCGGGCGGCGAAGCCAGCGATCTCGGCGCGGTCGCGGGCGCGCTGGTCGGGGGCGACCGAATCGCCGAATTCCAGCCGCAGTGCCACCGGCTGCTGCCAGCGCCGCAAGGGCGCCGGCGTCGGGCGCGAGACCAGCTTGCCGCCCTCGCGCACATATTCGTCGTAAAGCGCGACCTCGATGAAGGTGTCGGCCAGCTTTTCCGGCGTCAGCGCGATTTCGTCGCCGCTGTCAGTGCGCAGCCTGCCGCGGGCGATCAGCGCCTGCTCGACCCCGGCAAGATAGTCGCGCATGTTGCGGCTGGCGGGCGAGGCGGCGGCGGCCTCGGCGCGCGCCTTGGCGGCACGGGCGCTTTCCGCGCGCTCGCGGCGCAGCGCCGCCAGGTCGACCGGCGGGTCGGGGCGTTCGGGCGGCGGCGGTGCCTCGACCGCGGGGGGCGGCGCCTCGGCCGGCGGCTCCGGCGTACAGGCGGCAAGCAGCGCCAGCGCCGCGAGGGCTGCGGAAAGAGGCAGGTGGGATCGGGCTGGCAGGGTCACGGCGTCTTGGCTGCGGGGGTTGCGGATCGGGCGCCGGCCGAGGCGAGCGTCTTGCGCAACTCGGCCTCCATCGCCTTGAGGTCTTCCTCGGCGGCGGCGCGCCGGGTGCGGCCCTCGTCGGCGATGCGCAGGCTGTCCTCGATGGTCGAGATCAGCTCGGCATTGGCGGTGCGCACCGCCTCGATGTCGAAGACGCCACGCTCCATCTGGGTGCGGATCTGGGCGTTGGCCTCGCGCAGGTTCTTGGCGTTGGCGGTCAGAAGGTCGTTGGTCAGGTCGTTCGCCTCCTTGACCGCGCGGGCGGCCTCGGCGCTGCGCTGGATGGTGACGGCCTGGGCCAGCTGCGTCTCCCACAGCGGCACGGTGTTCACCAGCGTCGAATTGATCTTGGTGACCAGAGACTTGTCGTTTTCCTGCACCAGCCGGATCGAGGGCAGCGACTGCATCGTCACCTGCCGCGTCAGCTTGAGGTCGTGGACCCGCCGCTCCAGGTCGTCGCGGGCCGAGCGCAGGTCGCGCAGCTCCTGCGCCGCCATGACCTTGTCGTTCTCGGCCGCGGATTCGACGGCGGCTTCCCGGGCGGGGATCTCGTCGCGGTCGATCTGGGCCAGCTTCTCCTCGCCCGCGGCGATATAGAGCGCCAGTTCGTCATAGAAGTTCAGCGTGCGCTGATAAAGCAGGTCCAGCGACTTGATGTCCTTGAGCAGCCGGTGCTGGTGCTGGTCCAGGTCCATGGCGATGCGGTCGATCTGGCCCTGCACCTCCTCGTAATTCGCCACGAACTTGGCGAAGGGTGCGGCGCGGCCCAGCAGCCTTTCCCACCAGCTGCGCTCGCGCCGCACGTCGAGTTCGCTGACGGAAAAGCCGCGGATGGTGGTCACGATCTCGCGCAGCGATTCGCCGGCCGGGCCAACGTCCTTGTTCTTGACATCCGCCAGCATGGCCTGGCTGATTTCCTGCAATTCGTTCTGGGCGCGGGCGCCGAAATGCACGATCGAGCCCGAATCGCGGATGTCGACCTCGGCCATGCGCTTGCGGATTTCCTCGGCGACGGCGGGTTCTGCCTCGGTCAGCGTCGGCGCGGCGGCGGGGGGTTCGGGCAGGACGACCGCGGTCACGGTCTGGATTTCGTCCAAGGCAGCTTGGGCGCTGGCCTGCGTCTGGTTGGTCATCCGGCTTCGTCCTTTCGTGATGGAACAAGGGCCCGGTTGCAGAATAGGCCGTTTGCCGCCGAGTTCAACGAGAGGTCGGTGCGAAGGTTCCCTTTGCCCGCGCCGGTGTTGCCATCCTGCCGGGGCGGTCGCGGCGCCCATGTGCCGCGTGCGGCGCATCGCCGCGAACCCGCGCATGAAAAAAGGCGGCCCCGCCAAGCGGGACCGCCCTGCACCGCCCACCCGGCGAGGCGCTACTGCGGCTTGACCAGCACCAGGTCGTTCGGCCGCCTCTGGCTTTCGGGCAGGGCCAGGTAGCGGTCGTAATCCGGGACGCTGATCAGCCGCGCCGCGTTGCCCTCGCGCGCGGCCCGCAGG
>NZ_JBGOSN010000048.1:0-25637 GCF_046335115.1 Paracoccus sp. P2
CACATCTCGCCCCTCGGATGGGCGCACATCTTACTCACAGGGGAGTACAGGTGGCCGAAAAGAGCTTAGCGTAGGATTTAGCACCGTCCGGCAGCAGACCCCTGAAATGGCGCCTGACCTCGGCCTTCCCCAAGTCGCTGGACACGATCTATGGCGGGGCCGAGGTGCTGTCGAGATACCTGTCCGAGGCCACGGGCGGCAAGTTCCAGCTCCAGGTCTTTGCCGGCGGCGAGATCGTGCCCGGCCTGCAGGCCCAGGACGCCGTCACCGACGGCACGGTCGAGGCCTGCCACACCGTCGGCTATTACAGCTGGGGCAAGGATCCGACCTTTGCGCTGGGTTCGGCCGTGCCCTTCGCCCTGTCGGCCCGCGCCATGAACGCCTGGCAGTATCACGGCGGCGGCATCGATCTTTACAACGAGTTCCTGGCCAACCATAATATTTTCGGCCTGCCGGGCGGCAATACCGGCGTGCAGATGGGCGGCTGGTTCCGCAAGGAAATCAACGCCGTGAGCGATCTTCAGGGCCTGAAGATCCGCGTCGGCGGCTTTGCCGGCCGGGTGCTGGAGCGCCTGGGCGCCGTGCCGCAGCAGATCGCCGGCGGCGACATCTATCCGGCGCTGGAAAAGGGCACCATCGACGCCTCGGAATGGGTCGGCCCCTATGACGACCTGAAGCTGGGCTTCTTCAAGGTGGCGCCCTATTACTATTACCCCGGCTGGTGGGAAGGCGGCCCGACGGTGCATTTCTTCTTTGCCAAGGAGAAATACGAATCGCTGCCCGAGAACTACAAGTCGCTGCTGCATACCGCCTGCCGGGCGGTCGATGCCGACATGCTGCAGAAATACGACCACCTGAACCCCACGGCGCTGAAGGAACTGGTGGCCTCGGGTGCGCAGCTGCGCCCGTTCAGCGCCGAGATCCTGGATGCCTGCTACAAGGCCGCGAACGAGGTCTATGCCGAGCTGGAGGCCTCGAACGCGCCCTTCAAGAAGATCTGGGATTCGATCAAGGTGGCGCGGGGCGACTGGTATCTCTACAACCAGACGTCCGAATATACCTATGACACCTTCATGATGATCCAGCAGCGCAACGGCACGCTCTGAACCGGTGCCGGGTTGCAATCGGGCCGCCGCGAGAAATCGCGGCGGCCCTTTTCGTTTCAGGCGGCGACAAAGGAAAAAGGCGGCCCCAAGGCCGCCTTTCCCCTGTCAGTTTCCTGCCGGTTGCTGCGGGGCCGTCAGACCCGGCGGCGGACCGGAAAGGCCGCCCAGCCCACCCAGGTCGGGCGCAGCGGGGGCTGGCGCCGTGGCGCCATCCGCCGGGGCGGGCGTAGNTCCCCTGTCAGTTTCCTGCCGGTTGCTGCGGGGCCGTCAGACCCGGCGGCGGACCGGAAAGGCCGCCCAGCCCACCCAGGTCGGGCGCAGCGGGGGCTGGCGCCGTGGCGCCATCCGCCGGGGCGGGCGTAGCCGGAGCCGGGGTTGCGGGCGTGCCGAAATCCGGCGGACTGTCTAGCCCGCCCGGGGCGGGAATGCCGCCCGGCGCAGGGCCTCCGGGCGCGGCCGGCTGGCCGAAGGGATCGCCCAGACCGCCAAGCCCGCCCAGGCCCCCAAGCCCGCCGCCGCCCGAGGGGATCTCGATGCGGACATTCGAAGTGTCGACCGGCGCGCCCTTGTAATGCATGACCAGCCCCGGGAAGGCCATGACGACGGCGACCATGACCAGCTGGATGCAGACATAGGGCGCCGCGCCCCAATAGATCTGCCCGGTGGTCACCGGCTGCATCATCTGCCCGGTGACCTTGTCGCGATAGGGCGATTTCGGCGCCACCGAGCGCAGGAAGAACAGCGAGAAGCCGAAGGGCGGGTGCATGAAGCTGGTCTGCATGTTCACCCCCAGCAGTACGCCGAACCAGATCAGGTCGATGCCCATCGCCTGCGCCGCCGGCGCCAGCAGCGGCACGATGATGAACGCGAGCTCGAAGAAGTCGAGGAAGAAGGCCAGCAAAAAGACCAGCACCGACACCGCGATCAGGAAGCCGTATTCGCCGCCGGGCAGCGAGGTCAGCAGATGTTCGACCCAGATATGCCCGTTCACGCCGTAGAAGGTCAGCGAGAACACCCGCGCCCCGATCAGGATGAACATGACAAAGGCCGACAGCCGCGTGGTCGCCAGCAGCGCCTGGCGGATCACGTCATAGCTGAGCCGGTTCTTGACCCCTGCCAGCAGCAGCGCGCCGACCGCGCCCATGGCCCCGCCCTCGGTCGGCGTGGCGATGCCCAGGAAGATCGTGCCCAGCACCAGGAAGATCAGCGCCAGCGGCGGGATCAGCACGATGATGACCTGCTGCGCCAGCCGCGACATCAGGTTGATCCTCAGCGCCCGGTCCAGCAGCGCCAGCACATAGATCACGATCACCGCCAGCGCCGGCGCCAGGATGTCGGCATCGCGCCCATGCGTCGGGTAGAGCCAGCGGAAGGCCAGCCAGGCCCCGCCGACGGTCAGCGCCAGCGCCACGAAAAGCGAGGTCACGCCCGAGCCCAGCGTCCGCGCCTCTTTCGGCAGGGCCGGCAGGCTGCTCGGGCGGATCAGCGACATCACGAAGATGTAGGACAGGTAGATCCCGGTCAGCACCAGGCCGGGGATCAGCGCGCCCTTGTACATGTCGCCGACCGAGCGACCCAACTGGTCGGCCAGCACGATCAGCACCAGCGAGGGCGGGATGATCTGCGCCAGCGTCCCCGAAGCGGCGATGGTGCCCGAGGCGATGCGCCGGTCATAGCCATAGCGCAGCATGATCGGCAGCGAGATCAGCCCCATGGCGATGACCGAGGCCGCGACCACGCCGGTCGTCGCCGCCAGCAGCGCGCCGACGATGATCACCGCATAGGCCAGGCCGCCGCGGATCGGGCCGAAAAGCTGGCCCACCGTGTCCAGCAGATCCTCGGCCATGCCGGATTTCTCCAGCACGATGCCCATGAAGGTGAAGAAGGGGATGGCCAGCAATGTCTCGTTCGACATCACCCCCCATAACCGCTCGGGCATGGCGTTCAGCAAGGGCCAGCTGAGGTTGATGTTGCCGCCCGACAGCGGCGCCAGTTCGACGCCGATGACGAAGAACAAAAGCCCGTTCGCCGCCAGCGCGAAGGCCACCGGATAGCCGAAGAGCAGGAAGATCACCAGCGAGGCAAACATGATCGGCGCCATGTTCTGCGCGATGAAGACCATCATTTGCGAGTCTCCTCGCCCGGTTTCTCGTCCTCGATCGCCGCCTGCATCTCGCGCACCATGATGTCGCCCTCCATGGCGGCGGCCTCATGGGCCGAGACGAAGGGGGTGGGATCCTCGATCAGGCCGCGCATGACGGCGATCTTCTTGATGATCTCGGAAATGCCCTGGAAGAACAGCATGATGAAGCCGGCCAGCAACAGCATCTTGGCCGGCCACAGCACCAGCCCCCCGGCATTGGTCGAGACCTCGCCCCGGTAATAGGAGCGCATCGCCCAGGGGTAGAGATACCAGATCATCAGCGTGACGAAGGGCATCAGGAAGAACACATGCCCGATCAGGTCAATCCAGTGCTGCCGGCGCCGCCGCCAGAGGCCGTAGATGATGTCGATGCGGATATGCTCGTTCTCCTTCAGCGTATAGGCCGCGGCGCCCAGGAAGGCGGCGCCATAGAGATACCATTGCAACTCCAGCCAGGCATTGGACGAGGTGTTCAGCACCTTGCGGATGACTGCATTCCCGGCGCTGACCAGCACGGCGACCAGGATCAGCCAGCTTGCGCTGCGGCCGATGGCCGAATTGACGCGGTCGATGCCGCGAGAAAGCCCCAGCAGGGCACCCATATGAAAAACCTCCCCCAAAACTATGGCCGCCTCTTGCCGTGGCGGGCGGCGGATAATCCCGACCTTTCATGTAGCCGTTTGGTATGAGTGAAGTGCGAAAACCCGTCAAGAAAAAGGCGACGCGACGTAACGGCGCTTAGGCCAGGGCGGTCATGGCCACCAGCCCGGCCGCCTCGCCCGCCTGCTGCATGGCCCCCAGCACGTCTCCGGTCTGCCCGCCAAGCGCCCGCATGGCCCGGCGCGCCAGCCAGAACTGCGCCGCCGCCACCGCCGCGGCTGGCACCAGCCAGCCCGCCGCCGGATGCGGCAGGCAAAGCGCCGGCGGCAGCAACGCGGCGGCCCCCAGCACCAGGGCGGCGAGCATCGCGCCGCGCGTCGGCCGCCCGGCCGCATGGCCCAGCCCGTCGCGCCGCGCGGGCGGCATCAGCCCCAGCCCAAGCGCCATTCCCGCGCGCGAAGCCGCCGCCAGCCCGGCCAGGGCCGTCGCCGCCAGCCAGGGATCGCCCAGCAGCGCCGCAATCGCCGCCACCCGCAGCCCCGTGACCAGGACCAGCGCCAGCACGCCATAGCTGCCGATGCGGGAATCGCGCATGATCTCCAGCCGCCGCTCGCGGGTCGCACCGCCGCTGCCATCGGCGCAATCGGCCAGCCCGTCCTCGTGCAGCCCGCCGGTGGCCAGGATCATGGCGCCGACCGCCAGCAGCGCCGCGACCATCCCCGGCAGCCCGGCGAAGGACGCCAGCCCCAGCACGGCGGCACCGACCAGCCCGACCGCCAGCCCCACCAGCGGAAAGGCCCAGGCGGCCCGCGCCAGCGTCGGCGGCGAGGCGGGCAGAAGCCGCCCCACCGGCAGCCGGGTCAGCCAGACCAGTGCCAGCGCCGCCTCGGCCAGCAGCCTAGCCAATCCCGGCCTCGGCAAAAGTGGCCATGCCGTTGTGGCATTCCAGCGCCGCGCGCAGGATCATCAACGCCACCGCCGCGCCCGTGCCCTCGCCCAGGCGCATGTCCAGCGTCACCACCGGCTTTTTCTGCATCACCGCGATCAGCCGGCGATGGCCCGTTTCGGCGCTTTCATGGCCGATCAGGCAATGGTCCAGCGCATTGCGGTCGTTGACCAGAAGCACGCCCGCCGCCGCCGAGCAGATGAAGCCGTCCAGGATCACCGGGATCCCCAACTCACGCGCGCGGATCACCGCGCCGCAAATCGCCGCCTGCTCGCGCCCGCCATAGCTGCCCAGGATCGAGGCCGCCGTCGCCGCGCCCTTGTGGCGCCTGAGCCCGGCCTCGACGGCACGCAGCTTGTTGGCCAGAACCTCGTCATCGGCGCCGGTGCCGCGCCCGACCCAATCCTCGGCGCTGCCGCCGAAGGTCGCCGCCGCCAGCGCCGCCGCGACTGTGGAATTGCCGATCCCCATCTCGCCCAGCAGGATCACGTCGGCCTCGGGGTCGACGGCGTTCTTGCCGGTCTGGATGGCGGCGACCAACTCGTCGACCTCCATCGCCATGCCTTCGGTGAAATCCCCGGTCGGCCGGTCCAGGTCCAGCGCGATCACCTGCAACCCGGCGCCGGCCAGCCGGCACAGCTGGTTGATCGCCGCGCCGCCCTGACGGAAATTCTCGACCATCTGGGCGGTGACTTCGACCGGGAACGGGTTCACGCCCTGCCGGGTGACGCCGTGATTGCCGGCAAAGACCAACGCCTGCGCGCGCTCGATCTTTGGCCGCTCGCGCCCCTGCCAGCCGGCCATGAACACCGCCAACTCCTCGAGCCGGCCCAGAGAGCCGGGGGGCTTGGTCAGCTGGTCCTGGCGGTCGCGGGCAGCTTGGGCGGCGGTTTGGTCGAACTCTTTCACGATGTCCCTCTTTGCGGTTTAAGGCGCAGCGGCAGGCCGCTGACGGCCATCCAGACCTCGTCGGCGATCGCGGCCACGGCCTGGTTCATCCAGCCATGCTCGTCGCGGAAGCGGCGGGCAAGCGCGTTTTCGGGCACGATGCCCAGCCCCAGCTCGTTCGTCACCAGCACCACCGGGTCCTGCTGGGCGTCCAGCGCCCGGCACAGGGCGCGGATATGCGGGTCGGGCTGGCCCTCGGCCATGAGATTGGACAGCCACAGCGTCAGGCAATCGACCAGCCGCACCCCCTGCCCGTCCGTTCGCGCCAGCGCGCCGGCTAGGTCGCGCGGCTCCTCGACCGTCTGCCAGCCGCTGCCGCGCCGGTCGCGATGCAGGCCGATGCGCTGCGTCATCTCGTCGTCCCAGGCCTCGGCCGTGGCGATGTAGATGCGCGTGCCCTCATGCGCGGCGGCAAGGCTTTCGGCCAGGGCGGACTTGCCCGAGCGGGCGCCGCCGGTGACCAGGGTGATGCGCGGGTGCTTGCTCATGACGCCGTTGTTTCACAAGGCCGGGCGCTGCGAAAGCCGGAAAGCGCCGCCAAAACGCCGCATTGCCTTGCAGGTTGCGGTTGCCTGGCGGGCCGCGGCCGGCGCAGCATGCCGCCATGAAGATCGACCCGATTCGAGAAACCACCGACGAGGCCCGCGCCCTTGCCCGGCAATTGCTGGGGTGTGCGCGCCATGCCAGCCTGGGCACGCTCGACCCCGAAACGGGCGGGCCGCTGGTCACGCGCATTGCGCTGCAAACCGATGCGGATGGCGCGCCGCTCGCGCTGCTTTCGGGGCTTGCCGCGCATACGCGCGCGCTGGCGGCCGATCCGCGCGCCGGGCTGCTGATCGCCGCCGAGACCGCCAAGGGCGACGCCATGACCCATGCGCGGCTGTCGATCCTGGGCCGTGCCGCGCCGGTCGCGCCGGACGAGGCGCGCCGCGCCCGCTGGCTGGCGCGCGATCCCAAGGCCAAGGTCTATCTGGACCTGCCGGACTTCCGCTTCTGGCGGATCGAGCCGGTCTCGGCCCTGTTGAACGCGGGCTTCGGCCAGGCGTTCCGGCTGCGACCTGCCGACCTGCTGGAACCGGACATGCCGAAACCCCCGGCAGAATGATCCGCCGGGGGCCAAGGGCTTGCGTTCTGGGCGCGCGCCTAGTCCGGGTTGTCCATGCGCAGCCGCAGGCTGACCGAGCCGCGCACCGCCGCGCCCCAGTTCAGCGCCACCTGTTGCCGCGTCGTTCCCTGCGCGGTCTGCACCCAGGGCATCTCGGCCACGCGGGCATTGGCGGCATTGGTGATCTGGCTGGTGGCAATGATCGACTGGACGTTGCGCACCCAGCCATTGAAGGGCAGCGCCTGGTCCACCGTCACCAGCCAGCGGTTCGAGGCGCTGGCCTGGTTGTGCGCCACGTCGACCGGATTGGCGACATAGCTGTTCACGCCGTTGAACATGTTGCCCTGGAACTGGATGTTGCGCATGCGCTGATAGTTCAGGTCGGAGAATGTGGTGTCCACCTTCTCGATCCGGGCGATCTTGTTGAACAGCGACTTGAACACATTGCCCATCACCGCCAGCCCATGGATGAAATGGCCACTGCCATAGGGCTTGACCACCAGCCAGTTGAATCCCAGCGTCGTGTTCGAGGCCAGGAAGGTGTTGCCGGTGATCGTCAGCCCGCCAAAGGAATACTCGCCGCCGTCGAAATTCGGATAGGCGTCGTGTTCGTTCGTCCACTCGATCGAGCAATTGTCGATATAGTTCCCGGTCACGGTCGTCTGCACATTGGTCTGGGTCAGCACCAGCCCGCCGAAACGCACGCCGTTCTGGGCATTGTCGCCCTGGAACCAATGGTTGCCCTCGATCATGTGGCCACCGCCGTTCATCACCGCGAAATGCGCGAAGCGGATGAAGCGGCTGTGGCGGATCTTGGCATCGTTGTTGTTGACGTTCAGCGCGACGGTGGTGCGGTTCTGCGCCAGGTCGCCCATCTCGTTTGACAGGAACTCGCAGCGGTCCACCAGCATGCCCTGGCAGGCCGAGCCGATCGAGGTGATGCCGCGATCCCTGGGCCGGGTGAAGTAGCAATCGCGGAAGCAGTTCATGTTGCCGGTCTTGGCCAGCATCACGCCGCTGGCATTGCCCTCCAGCAGGAATTCGATGTCGTCGAAGTTGAAGCGGCTCAGATGCTCCATCCCCGAGAAATCGAAGGCATAGCGATAGCGGCTGAAGCTATAGCTGCGCGTCCCCGCCCCGCCGTAAAGCGGCAGCGACAGCGTCAGCGTCCCGGCGGCGACGTTCCGGGCCAGGACATAGACTTCACGCCCGACGCCGTTGCCGCTGACGCGGGCGCCGACCTCGATATTGGCGATATTGGCGACCGCCGAAAGCACCTGCGGCTGTGCCGGATTATAGGTCGCGGCCGATGTCACCACCCGCGTATCCCAGGCCGGGCCGGCCAAGATGCTGACCTGGCCGTTGGCGATGACGCGGCGGTTGGCAAAGCTGGTCATGCCCGGCACCGCATCGGC
Organism: Paracoccus sp. P2; assembly: GCF_046335115.1. NCBI lineage: Bacteria > Pseudomonadati > Pseudomonadota > Alphaproteobacteria > Rhodobacterales > Paracoccaceae > Paracoccus > Paracoccus sp. P2. Next base: position 8,264 of record NZ_JBGOSN010000048.1, read on the forward strand.
GATGGTGATCGGCTCGGACAGGTGCACGTTGCGGCCGCAGAGGTCCAGCACCGCATGGTCGGTAAAGCCCAGCAGCGCCTGAAGCGCGCGCTTCATCCCCTCGGTCTCGTCGCCGAAGGCGGCGGCATAGGTCGGAAAGTCGAAGCTGCGCATCAATGCCAGCCGCGCCGTGCGCGGCATGCTCAGCGTGCCGACGAATCGGACTGGCGAAGACAGGCTCAGGTCCGAGCCGATGCGATAGCTGCCCTCGGGCACCAGCACCTGCCGCCCGGCCGCGGCCTGGTCGGCGGCGATGAAGGCGGCGCGGTCGTCGGTGGTCCCGTCGCCCATGGCGCCGAAATCGCGCACGTCGACCCAGTCCAGCATTCCCGGCACGAAGGCCGCCGTCACGTCCTCGATCATCACGCTCTCGATGCGGATCGAGCCGTTGTTGTCGCCGGTCAGGTCCAGGCCGAAATGGCCGAAGGTGGCGGCGCGTCCCCAGGCCATGTCCACGCCCTCGCGCCGGCCGGTGCCGACGATGGCCGAGACCTCGACCACCTGCCCATAGCCCGGCAACGTGACCGAAGGGCCGGTCTGCGGCACGCCCGCCACGTTGTTGCCGGCGGCATTGCCGGCGAAGGCGGCGATGCGGACCTGGGGCAGGTTGCCCGCGACGGCCTTGACGCGCGCCGAGATGCGCAGATAGCTGCCGGGATTGATCGGCGTGCGCTGCATGTAGCGAACCTGCGTCACCGCCTCTTGCTTGAGGATTTCCAGGCAGCTGCCGAAATCCTCGTCCGCCGGCACGATGGCCGCGTTCGCCGCCCCCGCCCAGGTCGGTGATCCCGCCCTGCCATCCGTCCGGGACCACTGATCCAGGCCCAGCCGGAAGGCGCGCGGCATCAACGACTGGTTGCCGATAATCGCAATGGTCATGCCAACTCTCCCCTAATCCAGAACGTGCAAGGCGGTTGCCCGCGCGGTCCGTCAGGAATTTGGCAATCTCGCGTTAACCGGTCGTTAACCATGCGCGCGCGGCAACGAGGCCGCGCGCAACATGAAATTCCCGCGCCGGTTCAGGCGGTTGGCTCTGCCGCCAGCTCGCCGGCCAGGGCCCGCTCGATCAGGGCGCGGGTTTCATCCACGCCGTAAAGCGCGATGAAGCCGCCGAAGCGCGGTCCCTGGTCGGCACCCAGCAGCACCTGGTAAAGCGCCTGGAACCAGTCCTTCATCGGCTCGAAGCCATGTTCGCGGCCGATGGCAAAGACCATGGTCTGCAAGGTCTCGGCATCGGCGGGCTGGTTCCATGCCGCCAGCCGCCCGGCCAGATCCTCCAGCGCCCGCCGCTCGACCTCGGTGGGCGCGCGGTAAGTCCGCGTCGGCGCCACGAAATCGTTGAAATAGCGCACCGCGAATGCGGCCGCCTGGTCCAGCGTCGGGTTGGTCTCGGGGCTGGCCTCGGGCGCATAGCGGCGGATGAAGCCCCAGAGCCCCTCCTTGTCCTTGGCGCCGGCCACCGAGGCGAGGTTGAGCAGCATCTGGAACGGCACCACCATGTCCGATTCCGGCACCTTCCCGCCATGGATGTGCCAGACCGGGTTGGCCAGCTGCTGCTCGACCGTCTGGTCGGGATAGGCGCGCAGCTGCTGGTGGTATTCGTCCACCGCCTTGGGGATGACGTCGAAATACATCCGCTTCGCGGTCTTTGGCTTCTGGAACATGAAATAGCTCAGGCTCTCGGTCGCCGCATAGGTCAGCCACTCGTCGATGGACAGGCCATTGCCCTTGGACTTGCTGATCTTCTGGCCGTGCTGATCCAGGAACAGCTCATAGGTGAAATGCTCGGGCGGCCGCCCGCCCAGGATCTTGCAGATGCCGTCATAGATCGGGGTGTTGGTGGAGTGATCCTTGCCATACATCTCGAAATCGACATCCAGCGCCGCCCAGCGGGCGCCGAAATCCGGCTTCCATTGCAGCTTCACATGGCCGCCAGTGACCGGCAGGGTCAGCTCCTCGCCGTCCTCGTCGTCGAAGGTGATGGTGCCGGCTTTCGCATCGACATGCTTGATCGGCACGTAAAGCACCTTGCCGGTCCTGGGGCTGATCGGCAGGAAGCAGGAATAGGTCTGCTGGCGTTCCTCGCGCAAGGACGCCAGCATGACCTCCATGATGGCGTCGTATTTCTCGGCCGCCTTTAGCAGCGTCTCGTCGAACCGGCCCGCCTTGTAGAACTCGGTCGCGCTGATGAATTCGTATTCGAAGCCGAAAGTGTCCAGGAAGCGGCGCAGCATGGCGTTGTTATGCCCGCCGAAGCTGTCATATTCGCCGAACGGGTCGGGCACCGTGGTCAGCGGCTCTTGCAGGTGCTGGCGCAGCATCTCCTGCTGGGGCACGTTGTCGGGCACCTTGCGCATGCCGTCCATGTCGTCGGAAAAGCAGAACAGCCGCGTCGGGATGTCCGAGATGATCTCGAAGGCGCGGCGGATCATGGTCGTGCGCGCCACCTCGCCGAAGGTGCCGATATGCGGCAGGCCCGAGGGGCCATAGCCGGTCTCGAACAGCACATAGCCCTTTTCGGGATCCTTCTTCTCATAGCGTTTCAGCACGCGGCGGGCCTCCTCGAAGGGCCAGGCCTTGGATTTCATCGCGGCGTCACGCAGGGCGGTCATTTTCGGGTCTCCATTGGCTCGGAACTTCCCCGTATTGAAACGCCGCCGGATGGTCAATAATTACCCCCGGAAACGCAAGGAGAAATGCCATGACCGACAGCCTGCCCTCGTTCTCGCCCTGCGACGCGCTGGTCGCGGTCATGGTGGCGGTCTCGGCCTCGGACCAGAACCCGCGCACGGCCGAGCTGGTCGCCATCGAGCGCGCGGTGAACCACACGCCCGTCTTCGCCGATTACGACATCGACCGCATCCGTGCAGTGTCGCAGACCGTGGTGACGCTGTTCGAGGAGGAGGACGGGCTGGACGCGCTTTTCGGCCTGGTGCGCGCGGCGCTGCCGGAAAAGCTCTATGACACCGCCTATGTCCTGGCCTGCGACGTCGCCGCCTCCGACGGCCGGCTGGGCGAGATCGAGGCCGAGATGCTGGCCGAGATCCGCGACCAGCTGGACATCGAGCGCCTGCACGCCGCCGCCATCGAATTGGCCGCCCGCGCCCGCCACCGCCTGCTTTAAAGCGGCCTGCTCTAAAGCGTCGCCCCCTGCGCCGAGGCGACGGGGGGCTGCGCGGCGAACTCGCCCAGCCAGCCCTCGATCAGCGCCTGTTGCAGCGCCTTGGAGCGTTTGGTCCAGCCCGTGACGCCCTCGGGCAGTTCCTGGCCTTCGCTGGCGGCGCGGCGCGGCTCGTCACCGGTCAGGATGGCGAAGGCCAGTTCCCGCCTCCCGGGCCTCTGCGCATAGCCCGCCAGGTTCGAGACGAAGTTCAGCGTCCCGGTCTTGGCCTCGATGGCGATGTCGCTGTCCTTGCGCTTGCCGCGCGCATCGCGCAGCGGGATCGGCTTCATCAGCCCGCGCAGGTTGCGCCTCTGCCCCGGCCCCGCCATCAGCGCGGCCAGCATCCGCGCATCGACCCGATTCAAGGGCGACAGGCCCGAATGGTCGTGAAAGGCGAAATCGCCGCCGATCCCCTGCCCGCGCAACCATTCCGCCATGGCCGCGGCCGAGGCAGCCGGGTCGTCCGCCCGGCTGGCGGCAAGGCCGATGGCCTCGGCGGTCAGGTTGGTGGAATATTCCAGCATACCCTGCACGATCTGGCGCAGGGGCGGGCTGTCATGGCGAGCGGTCTCGGCCCCCTCGGGCAGGATCTCGATCACCTCGGGATTGGGCAGCGCCAGCCCGCGCGCGCGGCACAGCGTCTGGAACACGTCGCCCGCGTAAAGCTCGGGGCGGCGGACAGGCAACCAGCGGCTGCCGGACTTGCCCAGGCTGCGGCGCGCGATGGTCCAGCTTTCCAGCTTGCCCGCCTCATAGGTGAACAGCGGCAGCCCGCGGTCCACCGCCGCGATCGCGGCCGTATAGGCCCTGGGCGACAGCTTGCGGCCCCGCGCCTGCAGGGACAGCCGATAGCCCTGTTCGCCCTGCCGCCAGTCCAGGTGCACGCGGTTGAAGTTCAGGATCATCCCCGAGATCGAGGGGTTGTAGGGCAGATGCTCGTCCTGCGCCGGGTCCAGCCGGCCGATCCGCGGCAGCGCACCGCCCCAGACGGCGAATGCGGTCGGCGCCGGCCGGCCGGCGGCCTTTTCATCGGCGACGGTTGCGGCGGCCAACTCGTCCAGCGCATCGGTATCCAGCACCGGATCGCCGCCCCCGGCCAGGATCAGCATGTTGCCGGCCCGGATGACGCGGGTCGCAAAGCGATGCCCCTCGCCCAGCCGGTCCAGCGCGTAAAGCGCCGTCACCGCCTTGAGCGTGCTGGCGGGCGCCATGGGCTGATCGGCCTGACGCTGGGCCAGCACCTGCCCCGAGACCGGGTCGACCACCGCATAGGCCACCGCGCCGCCCAGCCCCGCGGCGGCGATCAGCGCCTCGGGGTCAAACCCCCTGGGCCGCATCGCCGGCCTTTGCTGCGCCGACGCCATGCGGGGCGCCAGGGCCAGCAGCCCCAGCCCCGCCACGAAGCCACGTCGCGTCCATCCGTTCATGCGCGTCCTTTCGGCCCCAGCGCGCGGATCGCGCTGGAACTCAGCTTGTTCAGCGGCAGGTTTATCATCGCCCAGGCCGGCGGCCTAGCGCGGGCGAGTTCACGGGCGCGCGACTCGGGCAGCCGCGCGCGCCACAGCAGCCGCGCCGCGCGCGAGAACCGCGCCGGCATCCGCCAGCCCGGCCGCGCGATGACGCCGATCGGCACCCGCACCGCAATGTCCTGCCAGCGGTCCCAGCGGTCGAACTGCACCAGGTTGTCGGCCCCCATCAGCCAGACGAAGCGCACGCCGGGGTAAAGCCGTTGCAGGGCGGCGATGGTGTCGCGGGTCATGCGGGTACCCAGTTTCGCCTCGATGCCGGTGATCGCGACCCTGGGGTCGCGCATGATCCGCCGCGCCCGCGCGATGCGCTGGTCCAGCGGCGCCGGGCCGTGGGGCTTCAGCGGATTGCCGGGGCTGACCAGCCACCAGATCCGGTCGAGGCCGAAGCGGCGCAGCGCCTCATCGGTGATATGCACATGGCCTTCATGCGCCGGATCGAAAGAGCCGCCCAGCAGACCCACGGTCATGCCGGGCCGCGCGATGGGAAATCCCGCCCGCATACCCTAGAACAGGCCCTGCACATGGCCGTCGCCGTCCAGCCCCACGCGCAGCGCCGAGGGCTCGCGCGGCAGGCCGGGCATGGTCATGATGTCGCCGCAGATCGCCACCACGAAGCCCGCGCCGGCCGACAGCCGCACCTCGCGCACCGGGATGGCAAAGCCCTCGGGCGCGCCAAGCGCCGCCGGGTCGGCGGAAAAGGAATATTGCGTCTTGGCCATGCAGACCGGCAGATGGCCATGGCCCGCCCGCTGCCATTCCTCCAGCCGCTCGACGATATGGGGCAGGAACTCGACTTCGGCAGCGCAATAGATGCGCTTGCAGATGGTCTCGATCTTTTCGGCCAGCGGCATCTCGTCGGGATAGAGCGGCGCGAAATCCGCGCCGCCCTCGGCCAGTTCGACCACGGCGCGGGCCAGATCCTCGGCACCCCGACCACCCTCGGCCCAGTGTCGGCACAGCACCGCCTGCACGCCATGCGCGCGGCAATAATCGGTCAGCGCCGCGATTTCGGCCTCGGTATCGCCCGAGAAATGGTTGATCGCCACCACCACCGGCAGGCCAAAGCGGCGCAGGTTCTCGATATGGCGGCCCAGGTTGGCGCAGCCTGCCCGCAGCGCCGCGACATTCTCGGCCCCCAGGTCGGCGCGGGCCACGCCGCCGTTCATCTTCAGCGCCCGCACAGTCGCCACCAGCACCGCCGCGTCAGGTTGCAGCCCGGCCAGCCGGCACTTGATGTTGAGAAACTTCTCGGCCCCCAGGTCGGCGCCGAAACCGGCCTCGGTCACGACATAATCCGACAGCGCCAGCGCCGTGCGCGTCGCCATGACCGAGTTGCAGCCATGCGCGATATTGGCGAAGGGCCCACCATGGACGAAGGCGGGATTGTTCTCCAGCGTCTGCACCAGGTTCGGCTGCAGGGCGTCGCGCAAGAGCACGGTCATGGCGCCCTCGGCGCCCAGGTCGCGCGCCGTCACCGGCCTGCGGTCGAAGGTCTGGCCGATGACGATGCGGCCCAGCCGCGCCTGCAGGTCGGCCAGATCCGAGGCCAGGCACAGGATCGCCATCACCTCGGAGGCGACGGTGATGTCGAAACCGCATTCGCGCGGCACGCCATTGGCCGGCCCGCCAAGCGCGACCACCACCTGCCGCAGCACCCGGTCGTTCATGTCCATGACCCGCCGCCAGGTCACGCGGCGCGGATCGATGCGCAGCGCGTTGCCCCAGTGGATATGGTTGTCGATCATCGCCGCCAGCAGGTTATGCGCGCTGGTGACGGCGTGAAAGTCGCCGGTGAAATGCAGGTTCATGTCTTCCATCGGCACGACCTGCGCATGACCGCCACCCGCGGCCCCGCCCTTCATGCCGAAATTCGGCCCCAGCGAGGCCTCGCGGATGCAGACCGTGGCCCGCTTGCCGATGCGGTTCAGCGCGTCGCCCAGGCCCACGGTGGTCGTGGTCTTGCCCTCGCCCGCCGGGGTCGGGTTGATGGCGGTCACCAGGATCAGCCGGCCCTGAGGCCGCCCGGCCAGCGCGGCGATGGTCTCATGCGCGATCTTGGCCTTGTCGTGGCCATAGGGCAGGAAATCGGCCTCGGTCAGGCCCAGTCGGCCGGCGACCTGCGCGATGGGCAGCTTCTGCGCCTCGCGGGCGATCTGGATGTCCGATTTCATGATTCCTCATTCCTCCTCGGTCTGCGGCGGACAGTTGAGCGGTTGGGGGCGGCCAAGGCAAGCCGCGCGGCACGCCCTAGCCCAGCCCGAGCCTTGCCCGCAACGGCGGCAGCCAGGTTTCCCGCCGCATCCAGACCGCCGATATGGTCCAGAAGGCCACGACCAGCCAGAGGTCGATGGCCAGCCGCAGCCAGAAGTTCAGCGGCCCCGCCGGCGCCGACATGTCCAGCGCATCGCCCCAGATCGACAGCATCACGCAGGCGATGAACGAGAAAAGCCCGCCGCGCCCGATCTCGGCCAGCGCCTCGCCCGGCGCGGTGGCGGCCATCCAGGCAAAGGGCCGCGCCAGGGGCACCGCGACGATCCAGCTTGCCGCAAGAATGGCGGTGAAACGCATGAAATCCAACGACCATTTGTCGATGCCGCCGGTGATCTGGCGCAGGAACTGGCTGACGGGCTTGGCCGGCGCGCCGATCTTCCAGGCGATCACGATGGTCAGACCGAACAGCAGCACGCCGACCGACACCCAGGTCAGCAATGCCGAGTGGCGCCGCAGGACCGGCATGATCCGCTCGCGAAACGCGCCCATGGCGACGCCGGCAAAGAACAGCATCTGCCAGCCGAAGGGGTTGAACAGCAGCCCCGGCCCCGGCCGCTGGTTGGGGATCAGCGCGTTCAGCGGCAAGGCAAAGATCCAGACCACCACCGAAACCGCCATGGCAAGCCAGGGCCAGCGCAGCATGAAGGGCACCGTCACCGGCACGGTGGCGATCAGCAGCACGTAAAGCGCCAGCACGTCGAGCAGGTTGGGCTGCATCCACATCAGCGCCACGGTGGCGACATAGCCGATGGGATGCTCGACGATCCAGCGCGCATATTGGAACCAGACCGCGGTATGGTTCATCTGCAGCTTGAACAGCAGCGCCGAGAACAGCGCCAGCAGGATCGCCCCGGCGATCAGCGCCAGCCAGACCTGCGCGGCGCGGCGCAGGAAGCGGATCTGCGCGGCCCGGCGTCCCTCGCGCGCCTCGACCTTGACCCAGACCATGCCGACCAGGAATCCCGACAGCAGCACGAACAGCTCGGCCGCGTCGAAGACGGCGAAATTGGTCAGCGTCAGCTTGCGCAGCACGCCGATCGGCATGTGGTCCAGCATGATGCAGACCAGCGCATAGCCGCGCAGCATGTCCAGGGCGACGATACGGTTCATTGTGGCAACTTCGCGAAGGCTTCGATCAGTGCGCGGTTCTCGATCAGCGCCAGCTGCTCGGCCGGGCCGAGGAAGCGCAGCGCCTGCGCCTGCGAGGCGGCATGGCCGATCTTGGCCTCGGCCGAGATGGCATCCAGCCGCTCCTCGACCGGGACGCGCGGGGCTTCGGGCAAAAGCGCCAGGATGTGCGCGCGCAGCGCCGCATCGCGCCCCAGCGCCCCCAGGCCGTCGCGCGGCAGCCCGCCGGCAATGCGGAAATCCAGCATGTTTGCGGCGGTCAGCAGCTCGGGCGGCTCGCGCTCCTCGGGGGTGACAAGCAGGCCCTGCCGGCGTGCCCAGCGGCCGAAGACCGGGCTGGCCGACCAGCGCGAGGTCAGCGGCGACAGGATCAGCCCGGCCAGGATCGGCGACAGCCAGACCAGTTGCCAGGGCGACAGAAAGGCCAGCACCACCAGCGTTGCGATCCCCAGCGCGACATGCAGCGCATGGCGGCGCAGCACGACATGCCAAGGCGGCATCTGCCCGGCGCGGACCTGCGCCTCCCAGCCGGAATCGCGGCCGCGCAGGATCTCGATGATCTGCCGGGTCTGGATCAGCATCTGCACCGGCGCGATCAGCGCCGAAAGCACGATCTCGAACATGGCCGAGGCCAGAAGCCGCACATTGCCGCCCGAATCCTTGGCCAAAGGCCGCAGCCAGGCGCGGAAGATGGCGATGAACTTGGGCACCAGCAGGAAGGACATGGCGGCGACGAACAGCCACAGCATCCGCACCGGGTCGAAGGTCGGCCAGGTCGGGAACAGCTGGTAGGTCTGCGGGAAATAATCCGGCCGCGACAGCAGCACATTGGCCGACAGCGCCAGCCCGACCAGGATCATCATCAGCCAGATCGGCGACATCAGGAAGCCCAGGATGCCGATGACGAAATGCACCCGGCTGATCCAGGCGAAGCCGCGCGAAAAGATCAGCCGCGCATGCTGCAGGTTGCCCTGCGCCCAGCGGCGCTCGCGCACGGCCATGTCCAGCAGCGTCGGCGGGCAGCCTTCGAAGCTCTGGCGCAGGTCGTGGTCCAGCCGCACCTTCCAGCCGGCGCGCCGCAGCAGCGCGGCCTCGACGAAGTCGTGGCTCAGGATGGTGCCGCCAAAGGGCGGCCTGCCCGGCAGTTCCGGCAGCCCGCAGCATTGCGCGAAGGCCTCGACGCGGATGATGGCGTTATGGCCCCAGAAATTGCCGCTGTCGCCCGACCAGGCGGCGACGCCGCGGGCAATGGCAGGCCCATAGATGCGGCCGGCGAATTGCGTCAGCCGGGCGAAGATGGTCTGGCCGCCGACCAGCATCGGCATGGTCTGGATCAACCCGACCGCCGGATCGGCATTCATCCGCGCCGACAGCGCCCTGATCGTCGCGGCCCCGACCACGCTGTCGGCGTCCAGCACCACCATCTGGTCATAGCGCCCGCCCCAGCGGCGCACGAAATCGCCGACATTGCCGGCCTTGCGCCCCTTGTTCGAACGGCGGCGGCGATACCAGACCGGCACCGGCGAGATGTCGCGCAGCCGGCTGATCGCCGCCATCTCCTCGAAGACGGCCCGCGGCTCGTAGCTGTCCGACAGCACGAAGATCTCGGCCCGATCGCCCAGCCCCTCGCGATGGAGGTCGCGCGCCAGCGCCGCCAGCAGGCCCGCCGTCGCCGCCGCATTCTCGTGATAGACCGGCATGACCACGGCGAGACGCGCCTGGTTCGGCCCCTCCGGGGTGCGCAGTCGCCGCGCGAATATGCCCGAGACCATCGAGGTAAAGGAAAACCCAACCCAGGTGAAGGTCAGCGCGAACAGCACCAGCAGCACCGATTGCAGCCAGGTCATGTTCGCGCCGAAGGTCAGCATCATCTGCCGCCAGCCCAGCCAGGCGATCGCCGCCGCGCCGCCAAAGGCCGTCAGCCGCGCCGCAATGGCACCAGGCGAGGGCCAGCGGCTGTCCGGTCCCAAAGGCGGGCGGCCGCGGAAATCCTGCTCGGGCATGTCCAGCGGCGCCTCGGGCGGCGTCGCCGGGCCTTGGAATTGCGGCAGGTCCAGCGCCTCCCAGCCGTCATCCGCGGACAGAGGCAGGGACCGGGTCCGGCTGGCCGGATACCGGTCCGGCTTACTGTGGGGCGCGCCCATGTCGCTCACTCGCGCGTCCAGCGGGCGATCCAGGTCTCGCTGAGCGGGCCTTCGGGGCCGTTCAGCACCGCCGAAAGATCGGCCAGCTTGGCGCCTTCGGGCAGGTATTCGAAGGCCAGCCGCATCCGGCCCTGCTCGGGCAGGCGCAGCAGATAGCTGTGCCCGATCCGCCCGGCCGAGGCGCGCAGCTGCGGCACCGGATCGTCCGAGCCGAACAGCCCCAGGTCGAAATCGACGATATAGGTGCGGCCGTTGGGATTGTTGATCGCCTTGCCGGACATGGTTTCGACAACGCGGGAAATCGGTGCGCTGTCAGGGACTTCCGCTGCAAATGTCAGAATGTAGTTGAAGTCGTAGCGATTGCCCTTGCGCAGCGTGTCGGCCGGCTGCCAGAACGAGACGATATTGTCGTTGAACTCGTTCTCGACCGGGATCTCGATCAGGGTGACGGTGCCCTTGCCCCAGTTGTCCTGCGGCGCGATCCAGGCCGATGGCCGTTTTTCATAGCGCGCCTCGGCATCCTTGTAGGATTCGAAGTCCCGCGCCCGCTGTGCCAGGCCGAAGCCCAGCGGATCATTGTCCATGAAGGCCGAGACCTGCAATGTCCTGTGTCCCGACAACACCCGCCAGAGCCGCTGCTCGCCCCCGGTCAGCATCTGCAAGCCGTCGCTGTCATGCACGGCGGGTCGATAATCGTCCACGCGCGAGCGGTCGGCCGGCCCGAACCAGTACATCGAGGTCAGCGGCGCGATGCCGGCGTTGCGCATGTCCTGGCGCGGGAACAGCGCGACGCGGGTGTCGAAGACGGTCTCGGCGCCGGGCGTGATGCGGAACTCGAAGGCGCCCGAGACCGAGCGGCTGTCCAGCAGCGCATGAACCAGCACGGAACGGTCCTGGGATCCGGGCTTGTGGATCCAGAAGCCGCGGAACAGCGGGAACTCCTCGCCCTCGGCGCTGCCGGTGCCGATGGCCAGACCGCGTGCCGACAGGCCGTAAAGCGTGCCCCGCGACACGGCGCGGAAATAGCTTGCGCCCTGGAACACGGCGATCTCGTCCATGACATCGGGCCGGTTCAGCGGCGCGCGGATGCGAAACCCCGACCAGCCCATGTCGCCCAGCGTCTCGTAATCGACCCCGTCGGGGAATTGCGCCGGGTCGAAGTCGAACATGTGCGGATCGAAGCGGACCGGGATCACCACCCCCTCCTCGACCAGCGCGATGTCCACCGGCTCGTGGAAGATCGCGCCGGGCGGCAGCAGGTCCAGCGCGAAATCGCGGCTGCCGGCCCAGGGATCGCGATCGCGGCGGAACCGGATGCCGCGATACTGGTCATAGGTCAGGTTGGCGAAGCTGCCGACCAGTTCGGCATCGCGGTATTCGTAGGGTTTGGCGGCCAGCTCCCTGGCCATCGCGGCGACATCCTCGAAGCCGAAGGGCTGGGGCGCGGCCTCCTCGGCCGGCGCGGCGGCGGCTTCCGGCTGGGCTTCGGGGCCTTCCTGCGCCAGGGCCGCCCCCAGCGAGGCAGAAAGCGCGCTGACAGCCGTCATGGCCGCACCGGCAGAAAGGACAAATTCACGACGACGCATCGACCGACCCCAATGTTTCGGGCAGGAAAGCCCGGAAATTCCGGGGGGATTTCGCATTGCCGCGCGCATCAGGCAAGCCTTTTCGCGCCGAAAGGCAGGGTCTTGCCGAGAGTTGATCGGAATCGCCGCGCCAAAGGGCCGCGCCGGCTGGAAAGCCCGCGCGGCCCGATGCGCCTGCAACCTGCCTCAGCGGTTGATTTCCCGCGTGACCTGCCCCTTGGGGTTCAGTTCGACCGCGACCGGCTCGCCCTCGGGGTTGACCGCCTGGGCCACGACGCGCGGCCCGTCCTGCATGATCTCGCCGATGCGGCTGTAGCCGGCCGAGGTCAGCGCCATGCGCACCTCGCCCCGGTCAAGCTGGACCGGCGCCAGCGCCCCCTGGCGCTGCGGCGCGGGCGCCTCGGGTGCCTGGGGCGCGGCGCCGGCGGGCGGCGGCGGCATGTCGCGCCCCGGCCCGCGATCCCAGCCGCGCTCGGCCCCGCGATCCCCGCGCGGCCCATGATCCCAGCCCCGCGGGCCGTCGCCGCGGTGATGGCCGCGGCGCTTGTCTGCGCGGTCATGGTCGCGCTTGCCGTGCCAGCCCTTGCCGCGCTCGGCATCGCCGCGGCCAAAGCGCATCAGCGTGCCGTCCTGGGTAAAGGCCGCCCGCGCCCCCAGCTTGCCGTCGCCCTGCCCGGCCAGCATCACCCCGCGCTCGCCCGAAAACACCGCCTTCAGGCCGCCCAGCTCGCCGAAAACCGCGCTGTCGCGCACGGGCTGCGGCACCAGCTGATCGACCAGTGCCTGCGGCAGCACGCCCTCGCCCTTGGCGCGCAGGCCGCGCAGCTGGCCCTTGTCGTCCAGCATGGCGTCGATCTGCGTGCCGTCGGGCAGCTTGCCCTCCAGCCGGGTGGCGCCGCGCGGGCCGCGCTTGCTGGTCACGTCGGTCAGCCCGGCATCCTGCAAGGCCCGCGGCAGCGCGACCGGCGCCTGGGCCTGGGCTTCGGCCGCGGGCGGGGGCGCGGCGGGCGTCTCTTGCGCCAGCACGGGGGCCGAGAACGCCGCCAGCAGGGCCGAAAGCGCGATCGAGGTCGAGAGTTTTCTGCTCATCTCTGGTTCCTTCCTTATCGGGGCATCCTGATCGGCCCCGGACGAATCGGGTGATAGCCCCAGTCGCGCCAACCAAAGACCAACGACCCGTTTGGCTTTCGTTTGGATTTCCCCCATTACATAGGGCCGATGAACCGCATGCGCATCATATCCCTGTCGTTGCCCGTCGCGCTGGCGCTGGCGCTGAACGCGCTGGCCGAGGATCGCGGCCACGACCGCGGCCCGCCCTGGCCCGAGGATTGGGCGCCCGAGTTCGAAAGCCTCCAGCGCCACGATTCCCGCATCCTGCCGCTCAACCGCGCCGCCGAAATCGTCGCGGAACGGTTCCGCGGCCGGCTGATCGCGGCGCGCATCGTGCCGCCCACCCCCGACGAGCGGGCGAAGGGCGTGATCCTGGTGCATGAGCTGCGCCTGCTGACGCCGAAACGGGACGTGCTGCTGATCCGGCTGGACGCGCATGGCGGCGATTTCCTGGAGGTCGCGGGCGCGGGTCTGACCGATGCCCGGCGAAAGGGGACGAAGCCATGAAATGCCTGATCGTCGAGGATGACCCGACGCTGTCCTCGCAGCTGGCCGCCGCCATGCGCGACGGCGGCTTTGCCTGCGACATCGCCGCCGACGGCACCCAGGGCGAGTTCCTGGGCACGACCGAGACCTACGACCTGGCGATCCTGGACCTGGGCCTGCCCGGCCTGCCGGGGATCGAGGTGCTGACCCGCTGGCGCGAGGGCGGCGTGACCATGCCGGTGCTGATCCTGACCGCGCGCGGCGACTGGACCGACAAGGTGGCGGGGTTCCGCGCCGGCGCGGACGATTACGCGGTGAAGCCCTTCCGGCTGGAAGAGGTGGTGATCCGCGCCCAGACCCTGGTGCGCCGCGCCGCCGGCCATGCCCAGGCGGTGATCAAGGCCGGGCCGTTGCGGCTTGACACCCAGCTGGGCGTCATCACCCGCAACGGGCTGGCGTTGAAGCTGACGGCGTTCGAGACCCGCATCCTCGCCTATCTGATCCATCACCAGAACCGCGTGGTCAGCCGCAGCGAATTGTCCGACCACCTTTACGATTCCGCCGCCGACCGCGACTTCAAGTCCATCGAGGTGGTGATTGGCCGGTTGCGCAGGAAGATCGGCGAGGGCCTGATCGAGACCCGGCGCGGCGAGGGCTATGTGCTGAGGACCGCCGCTTGATCCTGCCGCGCGATTCGATCCGCGCCCGGCTGATCGGGCTGGCGGCGCTGCTGACCGGGGTGGCGCTGGTCGCGGGCTATCTTGCCATCGCCGCGATCCTCGAGGATTTCATCACCGGCCGCTTCGACGCCGAGACCGGGGCGGTGGCCGATGCCTTGATCGCCGGCGCCGGGATCGACGCGGACGGCCGGCTGGTTGCCGGCCCCGCCCCGACCGATCCGCGTTTCCAGATGCCGCTGTCGGGCTGGTTCTGGCAATTGACGCAGGACGGCCAGGTGGCGGCGAAATCGCCCTCGCTCTTCGACAACGTGCTGAACCCGCCCGAGGCGGATTTCCAGGGCGGCCCCGGCCTTGGCCCGGCCGGCGAGCCCTTGCGGGTCGCGCGCCATGTCTTCACCCTGCCCGGCTCGGCCTCGGTCCTGGCCGTGACCGTGACCGCGCCGCGGGCCGAGATTGATGCCGCCATGGCACGGCTGCGCCGGCCGCTGGCGATCTCGCTGGCCGTGCTGGGGCTGGCGCTGGCCGCGGCAAGCCTGCTGCAAGTGGCTGCGGGGCTGCGCAGCCTGGACCGGCTCGGCCGCGACCTGCGCCGCATTCGCGCCGGCCAGGCCGAGGCGCTGCCCCTGCCCGCCGTGGCCGAACTGCGCCCCGTCGCCGCCGAGATCAACGCGCTGCTGGAGCAGAACCGCGCCGTGCTGGCCCGCGCGCGCGAGCATGTCGGCAACCTGGCGCATTCGCTGAAGACGCCGCTGGCGGCGCTGGACAATGCGCTGCCGCCCGACCATCCCGGCCACGCGTTGATCGCGCGCATGGACCGCCAGATCGGCTGGCACCTGCGGCGCGCGCGCAGCTCGGCCGCGCCGCGGCTGCTGGGCCAGCGCACCCCGGCCGCACCGGTCATCCAGGACATCCTGCTGGTGCTGGGCGGCCCGATCCGCGAGGCCGGCCTGCGGGTCGATATCTGCGCCGATGCCGATGCCGGCTTCGCCGGCGAGCGGCAGGATCTCGAGGAGATGATCGGCAACCTGGTCGAAAACGCGGTGAAATGGGCCTCCTCGGCGATCCGCATCACCGCGCGGGTCGACGGCGACCAGCTGCACATCCTGATCGAGGACGACGGCCCCGGCATGTCGGACGAGGATCATGCCCTGGCGCTGACCCGCGGCGCCCGGCTGGACGAGGCCGGCCCGCCCGGCACCGGCCTTGGCCTGGCCATCGTCGCCGACCTGGCGGCGCTGCATGGCGGCGCGCTGATGCTGGATCGCTCGGCGCTGGGGGGATTGTGTGCGGGGTTGCGGCTGCCGGCGGCTGTCGCTCCGACGGCGCGGCGCGGCTAGATTCCGCTTGCCTCGCCCCTTGCACCAGCCTATCCCGGCGCGGCCTGGAAGCGTGGCCGAGTGGTTTAAGGCTCTGGTCTTGAAAACCAGCGTGGGGGAGACCCCACCGTGGGTTCGAATCCCACCGCTTCCGCCATTTCCAGTTGATATTTATAAGAAAAATTGCCATTCAGGCGATATACCCGCCATAAAGCCCGCCTTTATATTTGCGGTTGGCTGCTACCGATTGCGGTCGTGAGTGATGCGGATGGGCCACGCCTTGGGATGGATTGGGGCTAGCCTCTTCCCCGCCCGCGCGATCTGTCGCTGGGCCGTGAGCGCACCAGGACGGTTGCCCCGTGGCGGCTGCTTTCGATCTGCCCGGCGGCGATCCAGTTCATCACCGTGCGGCGCGTCACGCCCACTTGCTCGGCATATTCGTGGGCCGTCACCCATTCAGGCATGGGCGACATGCGCACGGCGCGGATCTCGTTGCGAAGTGCAACCAGTTCGGCCTTTATCTCGGCAAGCGCGTCGGGATCGACAGCGATCAGGATTCGTTCGGACATTTGCGGCCCTTTCCGCAAGGATTTCTGCATCTGGGGGCTGAGCGCCCGAGAACGCCCATTCAGAGATGCGCGGGGCGTCATTATAGCGAAGCCAAGGTCGCCATCCAGCGCGCTCATCTTGGACACAGGTAGGGTGAGGCATAAGCCGCCGCCCCGCCCTGTAGGCTTGACGGTCATCTGGCCATCGCTCAGATTGTGGGAGCTAGGGCAGTCAGAGCGAGAAAATGGCGAGACGAGGCAATGTTCAGCCGATATTCGTGCGGCTCGAAACTGCTGCAAAGCTCCTTGATATGACGCCAAAGGAGTTCGCCGACCTTGTTAATCATGGGTCTTTGCCCGGTCCCTGCAAGATAGGGACTCATCAGCGATGGTCCGTCGAGCAAATCAAGGCAATCGTTGACGGCACGGCCATCCGGCTTGAGGATGAGTTTGAGGCGTAGGAACGGCCAGCAACCCCATCAGAGGGCCCGCCGCTCCCCCGGCCGAGAGGAACAGAACATGCGTTTCACGACAAGCTTGATCATCGCGTCGGCGCTGATGGCGCCAGCCCTTCCAGCGTCCGCTGCACTGAGCGGCTACTGGGACAGTTCGAAAATCCTGCATGCGGTGCTGGGCGACAACCGGCTGGCCGACGCCCTCAAGCAGCAGCCCATCGAGCGCATCGAAAAGACAGCCGAGGGATACGAGGTCAGCAGCCGGGATTGCACGGTGCAGGTCAGGGTCACATCCAGCGTGCCTGACCATCCGGGACCGACCCGCCACACCCTCAGCATTGGCAAGGGGCGGTGCCAGCAGTAATGCCCGAGTTGAGCACCGAGGACGCTGAACAGATCGAGGACGCCCTGCGCGCTGCGCTGCTGGACGTGCTGGTGAACATGGGAAAGGTGCTGCTGACGACGCCGGAAGGGCGGGCCGAGGCGGCACGGTCGATGCTGGACCAGGCCGAGCGAGCGCACCCTGCCGTGGCCGCGGTGTTCAGGGAGGCGGCGGAGAAGGTGAGGGGCGCATAGTCGTGGAATATTCTGATTACATTGTATTTGTTGACGAGAGCGGCGACCACAGCCTCACCTCCATCGACCCGGAGTTCCCGGCCTTCTCGCTGGCATTTTGTGTAATCAAGAAGAAGGACTATTGCGAGAAAATCATCCCAGCGGTTCAGGGGCTCAAATTCAAGTATTGGGGCCACGACTCCATCGTTCTTCACGAGCACGAAATTCGGAAAACTAAGGGCGACTTCGCTTTTCTGCGCACGGTGACCTGCCCCTGAACTTTCATCCAGCCGCGACCGGAGCCCGGTTAGTGTTTACGCCAATTGGCGCAGGTTGAGCAATCGCCCGACGCGCGGAGCTTTCA
>NZ_JBGOSN010000049.1:0-25472 GCF_046335115.1 Paracoccus sp. P2
ACGGCTTCACCGCACTCGGCATACCCGAAACTCAAGCCGTGGGATGACTCCGTCGGGGGAAAGGGGAACTCTGACCGTCAGTCAATTTGTGCAACAGAGTCCCTCCGCGCTGCCGCATGGGTATTTGTAGAACAGAGAAGATGGACAGGCGGGTCGCGAGGCCCGCCTGTCCTTTCGTGATTCCGGGCGATGTGTTTCCGATTCCCGAACGCCGTTTCCGATTCCGGTTGGCTTGCCCGAAAGCCTGGCAAAGGCCAGTTTGAGGCCGACGCATTCAACCGGAAGGGCCGCGCCCGGCCCGCCAAATCATGACGAAGGATCAGATCATGACCCAGAAACCGCATATCGCCATCATCATCGGCGCGACCCGCGCCGCGCGCTTTGCCGACAAACCCGCAGCCTGGCTGCTGGAAAACGCGCAAAAGCGCGAGGACATGAGCTTCGAGCTGGTGGACCTGCGCGACTACGACCTGCCGCTGTTCGACGAGGTCGCCTCGAACCTCTGGGTGCCGTCGCAGGATCCGCGGGCGGTGAAATGGCAGCAGAAGCTGGCCGGGTTCGACGGATTTATCTTCCTGACCTCGGAATACAACCATTCGGTCAGCGGCGCGCTGAAGAACGCGCTGGACCAGGCCTACAAGGAATGGAACCACAAGCCGGCGGCGGCCATGGGCTATGGCGGCGTCGGCGCCGCCCGCGCCATCGAGCACCTGCGCGGCATCGCTGTCGAACTGCAGATGGTGCCGCTGCGCAATGCCGTGCATCTGGGCGGCGGCGATTTCTTCAAGGTCTCGCCGCTGGGCGCCAATGGCGAGATGGCCGAGGTCGAGGCGAACCTGCTGCCGGCGCTGAACGCCATGCTGGACGAATTGCTCTGGTGGGCCGAGGCGACCATGGCGCAGCGCGCCAGGACCGCCTGAAGCAATCAGCTCAGCCGGCAGGACGGGGCGGTCATTTCGACCGCCCCTTTTTCTTGCTGGCCGTGTTCAGCGCCACGGCGGCGCGGATCAGCGCCTTCAGCGCCCCGGCATCGATCCGCTCGCCCTCGCGCAGGTCGATGGCGCGGCGGGTATTGCCATCCAGGCTGGCGTTGAACAGGCCCGCGGGATCTTCCAGCGCCGCGCCCTTGGCGAAGGTCATCTTCACCACCTGCTTGTAGGTCTCGCCGGTGCAGATGATGCCGTCATGCGACCAGACCGGCACGCCGCGCCATTTCCATTCCTCGACCACCTCGGGATCGGCCTCGTGGATCAGGGCGCGCAGCCGCGCCAGGGTCTCGCCGCGCCAATCGCCCAGTTCCTTGATCCGCGCATCGATCAGCTGCGAGGCGGGCTGTTCCGTTGCCGGCTGGCTCATGCCGTGTCGCTCCCTTCCGTCCTGCCGCGGTCAGGAGCATGGGGCGAAATCGCCGATGCGGCAACAGGCCCGCCGGCTGCGGGCGGATTCCCGCGCGCATGAAAAAGGCCGCCGGATCGTTCCGGCGGCCTTTCCTTTCGGTTCGGCAGGGCTCAGTCCAGCGGCTTCAGCCGCGCCTCGATCTGCGCGCGCTGCCCTTCCAGGAAGGGCGGCAGCGACAGCGTCTCGCCCAGGCTCTCCAGCGGCTCGTCCACGGCGAAGCCGGGATCGTCGCTGGCGATCTCGAACAGGTTGCCGCCCGGCTCGCGGAAATAGAGCGAGCGGAAATAGTAGCGTTCGACCTCGCCCGAATTGGGCACCCGCATCCCGCTCAGCCGCCTGGCCCATTCGTGAATGGCCGGCTTGTCGGGCACGCGGAAGGCGACGTGATGCACCCCGCCCGCGCCCTGGCGCGCCGTGGGCAGGTCGGGCTGGACCGCGACATGCAGCTCGGCCGCGGGGCCGCCCTGGCCCATCTCGTAGACATGGACCGTGCCGTGCCCGTCGGGGCTGGCATAGTCGCGGACCTTGCGCAGGCCCATCACCTGGGTCAGCACCAACTCGGTCGGGGCCAGGTCCGGCACCGAGATGGTGATCGGCCCCAGCCCGTGGATCTGGTGCTGCACCGGCACCGGGCTTTTCGCCCAGGGCGCGGGCTCGGCATCGGGCGCGTCCGCGGTCAGGCGGAAACGCTGGCCCTCGGGATCCTCGAAATCGAGGCTGGCGCGGGTGTCGATCTCGGCGATCCGCCCCACGGTCAGGCCGCGGTCCCGAAGCCGCCCGGCCCAGTAGTCGAGGCTGTCGCCCGCGACCCGCAGCCCGGTGCGGCTGATCGAATGGGTGCCGCGCCGCTCGGGCGCCGCCGGCCAGTCGAAGAAGGTCAGGTCGGTCCCGGGCCGGGCCAGCCCGTCGGCATAGAACAGGTGATAGGCGCTGGTGTCGTCCTGGTTGACGGTCTTCTTGACCAGCCGCAGCCCCAACGTGTCGGTATAGAACCGCTTGTTGCCGGGCGCATCGGCGGTGATTGCCGTCAGGTGGTGAATTCCGGTCAGCTCCATGATGGGCCTCCTTTCTCTTGGCATCAATATCGGGCATCGCGGCCGTTTCCGCCACCGGAGCGGCCGCGAACCTTGCGTTCGCCGATTGCGAACGGCGCGGGACCGGGTAAGCTTGGGCCATGCGTTACGACCTGAACGATCTGGAAACCTTCCTGACGGTGATGGAGCTGGGCACCGTCACTGCCGCCGCCGCGCGGCTGAACCTGTCGAAATCCGTGGTCAGCAAGCGCATCACCGACCTTGAGGCCACGCTGGGCGCGGCGCTGTTTCGCCGCAATGCCGGCCGCATCACCCCCACCGAGGCGGCGCTGCGCCTGGCCGAGCGGCTGCGTCCCGCGCTGGCCGAACTGGTCGCGGCCGCCGAAAGCACCGCCTGGGACATGGACGGGCTGGCGCCGCTGCGCGGCAGCCTGGCCATCGCCGCGCCGATGAGCTTTGGCGTGATGCATCTGGGGCCGATCATCGCCCGCTTCGCCGCCCAAAACCCCGAGCTGGAGATCCGCGTCGATTACGACGACCGCAGCCGCGACCTGGCGCGCGAGGGCTTCGACATCGGCATCCGCATCGGCAAGATGCGCGACAAGGCGCTGATGCAGCGCAAGCTGTGCGAGGATGCCAGCATCGCCTGCGCCAGCCCCGCCTATCTGGACCGCAGGGGCCGCCCGCAGACCCTGGCCGACCTGCGCGAGCATGAGGTGATCGGCTACAGCCACCTGCCGATGAGCCAGCTGTGGCAGTTCCAGGATCGCGACCGCTTCGTTTCGCCCTTCGTCCAGGGGCGGCTGTCGATGAACAACGGCGAGGCGATCCGCGACATGGCCATCGCGGGGCTGGGGCTGGCCATCCTGCCCGGATTCATCGTCGCGCCGGCGCTGGCCGAGGGGCGGCTGGAGCGGGTGCTGACCGGCTTCGGCACCAGGCCGCTGCCCATCGTCGCGGTCTGGCCGCCGGTCCTGCCCATGCCGGCCAAGCTGCGCCGCTTCATCGACCATCTGGCCGCGGAACTGCACAGCCCGGCATGGCAGGCAGGCTGGGCATCCGCCCGTCCCGACCCCATATCCCGGGAACCCGCAGCCCCAAAGGTCGCCCCGTGATGAGACATGGCGTGAAGAAGATCGGTTTTCTGTCCTTCGGCCATTGGTCGGACGAGCCCGCCTCGCAGACCCGCAGCGCCCAGGACACGCTGCTGCAATCCATCGAGCTGGCCGTCGCGGCCGAGGAACTTGGCGCGGACGGCGCCTATTTCCGCGTCCATCACTATGCCCGCCAGCTCGCCTCGCCCTTCCCGCTGCTGGCGGCGGTGGGGGCGCGCACCAGCCGCATCGAGATCGGCACCGCCGTCATCGACATGCGCTATGAAAACCCGCTCTACATGGCCGAGGATGCCGGAGCGGCCGACCTGATCGCGCAGGGGCGGCTGCAGCTTGGCATCTCGCGCGGCTCGCCCGAGCAGGTGATCGAGGGCTGGCGCTATTTCGGCTATTCCCCGGCCGAGGGCGAAAGCGATGCCGACATGGCGCGGCGCCATGCCGAGGTGTTCCTGAACGTGATCGAGGGGCATGGCTTCGCCCGGCCGAACCCGCGGCCGATGTTCCCGAACCCGCCCGGCCTGCTGCGGATCGAGCCGCATTCGCCCGGCCTGCGCCAGCGGATCTGGTGGGGCGCGGCCTCGAACGACACCGCCCGCTGGGCGGCGCGGCTGGGCATGCATCTGCAAAGCTCGACGCTCAAGACGGACGAGAACGGCAAGCCCTTCCACGTCCAGCAGGCCGAGCAGATCCGCGCCTATCGCGGGGCATGGGCGGCGGCAGGGCATGGGCGCGAGCCGCGGGTTTCGGTCAGCCGCTCGATCTTTCCGCTGATGGATGACCGCGACCGGATGTATTTCGGTCATGGCGGCAAGGAGGCCGACCAGATCGGCTTCATCGAGAAGACCCGCTCGATCTTCGGCCGCGGCTATACCGCCGAGCCGGACCGGCTGGTCGAGGAACTGCGCGAGGACGAGGCCATCGCCGAGGCCGACACGCTGCTCTTGACCGTGCCGAACCAGCTGGGCGTCGATTACAACGCCCATGTGATCGAGGCGGTGCTGAAACACGTTGCCCCCGCGCTTGGCTGGCGCTGAGCGGGGGGCTTTGTGATCGCGGGGACGGGGTATAGGCTGGCCCCAAGGAAACCAGCGCGAACGGGGACCGGATGGCGACAGAGGTGACGGCCGCTGCCGGGGCGGCGGCACATGGCGGCGGGGTGCCGCTGCTCAGCGTGGTCGTGCTGCTGGCGGCCGCGGTTCTGGCGGTGCCGCTGTTTCGCCGGCTGGGGCTGGGCTCGGTGCTGGGCTATCTGGCCGCGGGACTGGCGATCGGACCCTTCGGGCTGGGCTTTTTCCACGACCCGCAGGCGATCATCCATGTGGCCGAGCTGGGCGTGGTGCTGTTCCTGTTCGTCATCGGGCTGGAAATGCAGCCCTCGCGGCTTTGGGCGATGCGGGGCGAGATCTTCGTGCTGGGCCTTGCCCAGGTGCTGCTGGCCATCGCGGCGCTGACCTGCGTCGGGCTGGCGCTTGGCTTTCCGGTCGCCGCCAGCTTCGTCTCGGGCACCGGATTCGTGCTGACCTCGACCGCCATCGTCATGCAGATGCTGGCCGAGCGGGGCGAGATGGCGCTCCCCAAGGGCCGCCGCATCATCGCCATCCTGCTGTTCGAGGACCTGGCCATCGTGCCGCTGCTGGCGCTGGTCGCCTTTCTCGCGCCGGGGGGAGAGGAGGTCACCCTGCCCGCCCGGCTGATCGGCATCGCCGTCGGGCTGGGCTGCATCGCCGCGCTGGTGGCGGCCGGGCGCTATCTGCTGAACCCGATGTTCGGCCTGCTTGCCCGGTTCGGCGGGCGCGAGGTGATGGCCGCCGCCGCGCTGCTGGTGGTACTGGGCGCGGCGCTGCTGATGCAATGGGGCGGGCTGTCCATGGCGATGGGCGCCTTCCTGGCCGGGGTGCTGCTGTCGGAATCCAGCTTCCGCCACCAGCTCGAGGCGGATGTCGAACCCTTTCGCGGCCTGCTGCTGGGCCTGTTCTTCCTGGGCGTCGGCATGGCGCTGGACCTGCGGATCATCGCCGCCAACTGGGCGCTGATCGCGATCTGCGTGCCGGCCTATATGCTGCTGAAAATGCTGGTGATCTATACCGTCGGCCGGGTGCTGCGCGCCAGCCGCGCCGAGGCGCTGGAGCGCGCGGTGCTGATGGCGCAGGGCGGCGAGTTCGCCTTTGTGCTGTATTCCAGCGCCATGCAGTTCGGCATCATCAGCGGCCAGGACAATGCCGTGCTGACCGCCATCGTCATCGTCTCGATGGTGCTGACGCCGCTGATGATCATCCTGCACGACCGGCTGGCGCCGAAACCCGCGCCCTCGCTCGACGGGGTCGAGGCGGCCGAGGGGCTGGAGGCGCGGGTGCTGATGATCGGCTTCGGCCGCATGGGCCAGATCGTCAGCCAGCCGCTGATCGCGCGCGGCCATTCCATCTCGATCATCGAAAGCGACCCGCAGACCATCCGCGATGCCGACGAGTTCGGCTTCAAGGTCTGGTATGGCGACGGCGCGCGGCTGGACATCCTGCACGCCGCCGGGGCCGGCAATGCCAGCCTGATCGTCGCCGTGCCCGGCGACCGGCAGGCCGTGACCCGCATCGTCGCACTGGCCAAGCACGAATTCCCGCTGGTCCCGGTCATTGCCCGCGCCTTCGACCGCGAACATGCGCGGGAACTGGTCGAGGCCGGCGCCGACTATCAGCTGCGCGAGACGCTGGAAAGCGCCTTCGCCATGGGCCGCGAGGCGCTGTTGCAGCTTGGCGACGACCCCGACGCGGTCGAGGCGGTCATGGCCGAGATCCGCGGCCGCGACATGGAACGGTTTCAGATGGAATGCGTCGGCGGCATCTTCGCCGGCCGCGACCTGCTGCTCGGCAATCGCCGGGACTAGGCGCGGGCGATCTCGATCAGCCAGACATCCGGGGCGGGACCGGCGGGCAGCGCGGCCTCCGGCCCCTCGCAAAGCAGCGCGTCAAGCTGGTCCAGCGCAACGGTGCCGCCTGCGAAATCCAGCACCACGGGCGCGGTGGCCAGCAGCAGCCGCCAATCGGGCGCCCCCTCGGCCGCCTGGGTCAGCCGCGACAGCCGGTGGGTGAAGGCGCCGCGCCGGGTCATCACGTTCAGGTCGGTGATCGGCCCCGCCAGCAGCCGCGCCGAGGTCGGCAGATCGGCCGGGAAGGCCAGCGGCGCGCTCTCCGGCGTCAGCCGCCGCATGGGCCGCCCCTGCACCTGAAGCGCGATCCCCGCGCCGGTCAGCACCGCCAGCGTGCGGTCGATCTGCGGAAAGATCGAGAAATCGCCGTCCTCGGTCACGCCCGCCATGCTGACGCGCCAGCCGAAATCGGCAAGGCCCGCGCCCGCGGGATGGACGGCAATCTCGACCGTCTCGCCGCGGCCGTTCTTCCACGGCATGCGGCGATGGTCGGCGGCTTTCAGGATGCGATGGCTCATGCAGCTCTCCTCTTGGTTCCCTCGCCTCAGCCGCCGCGCCGGCCCAGCACCTTGCCCACCACCGGCCCCAGCACGATCACGATGACCATGCGCAGCAGATGATGGCTGACGACATAGGCGATATCCGCCCCGGCGATCAGCGCGATCACCACCATCTCGGCCTGCCCGCCCGGCAGGAAGGCCAGGAAGGCGTCCAGTGCCGGCGCCAGCCCCAGATGCACGATCCCCTCGATGAAGACCAGGCTGACCGCCGCCAGCAGCAGCGCATAGACGATACCGGCCGTCACATGCAGGCGCAATTCGCGCAGGGTGATGCCGGCATATTTCACCCCGACGGCGATGCCGATGAAGAATTGCGCGGCCTGGATCATCTCGGCCGGCGGGCGCTGGGTGATCAGCCCCGACAGCGACAGCGCCGCGGTCAGCACCATCGGCCCCAGGATCGAGGCGCCGAAGACGCCCAACCGCTCGGCCCCCTTCCAGCCCAGCAGCCCGGCGGCGACCATCAGCGCGATCTCGGCCGCATCCGTGGCACGCATCGGCGTGCCGGGCGGCTGCGACAGGTCCACGCCCCACCAGGCGGTCATGATCAGCGGCGCAACGGTGACGATCACCAGAACCCGCGTCGCATGGATCAGCGACAGGGCACGGACATCGCCGCCCGCCTCCTCGCCAAAGACCAGCATGTCCTGCAAGCCGCCTGGCATGGCGCCATACCAGGCCGTCGCATGGTCGAAGCCGAAGGCGCGGCGAAACAGCGGATAGCCGACCAGCGCGATCACGCCGATGAAGCCGGGCACGAACAGCAGCGATGCCGCCACCTCGGGCAGTTCCGCCAGCACGCCGGGCGTGATCGAGGCGCCCACCGCCACCCCCAGGATGGTGCGCATGAAGATGCCGAACTGCCCGGCCCCGGCCAGCGGCGCGCCGGCCAGCGCCGCGACCAGGCAGGCCAGCATCGGTCCCAGCAGCATGGGCAGCGGCAGGTGCAGCAGCAGAAAGGCCGCGCCGCCCAGGGCGGCCAGCGCGAAGGTCAGGATGCGGCGGTTCAGCAGGTTCATCGTCATTCCCGGCGGGCGCCCGTCACCCGGGCGCCATGGGCCGAATTGGCACAGCCGGCCGGGAAATGTCAAAGCGACTCGGCCGATTCGCGCCAAGGCCGCGCCATGGCCCGGACCCGCCCTGCCGAAGGCCACCGCCGGCCGGCCCGAGAGCGTCCCAGCTCAACCCTTCCGGGGCCTTGCAACCTGCCCGCTCCTGCGACAATTAGGCGCATTGGAAGCCCGTTTTTCGGGCGGGCGCGAAAGGCAAGCTCAGATGACCAGACCCGCCGGGGCCGTGCTGCACCAGATCACGCAGGCGCTTGGCCCGGCGATCGCGCCCGGCTCGCCGCGCGAGGCGTTGCGGGCCGGCCTGGGGGCGCTGGTGGGGCTGGGCATCTCGGGGCTGTTCCTGCTGTCGCCCGCGACCGACCTGCGGCTGGGGCTGTCCATGATCGCGCCCTTCGGGGCGACCTCGGTGCTGGTTTTTGCGGTGCCCAACAGCCCGCTGGCCCAGCCCTGGTCGGCGGTGGTCGGCAATTCCGTCGCCGCCGCCATCGGCGTGCTGGCCTGCATGGCGACGCCGCATTCGGCGCTTTGCGTCGCGCTGGCAGTGGGCGTCACCATCGCCGCGATGATCCTCTTGCGCGCCGTGCATCCGCCGGCCGGCGCGGTCGCCATGACCGCCGCGCTGAACCCCGAGGCGATCGGCGCGCTTGGCTTTCACTTCGTGCTGACGCCGGTGCTGGTCGGCACGCTGGCGCTGGTGGGGCTGGGGATGATCTATGCCCGGCTGACCGGCCGGCGCTATCCGTTTCGCCAGTTCGAGGAACCGGGGCCGCATGGCACCGCCGACCACCCGGCGATGGAGCGGCTGGGCCTGTCCAAGGAAGAACTGACCGAAATCCTGCAACGCTATCGCCAGTCGCTGAACCTGGGGGTCGAAGACCTGGCGCGCCTGATCGGCGCCGCCGAATTGCAGGCCGCCGCCCATCGCACCGGACCGCTGACCGCGGCGGACGTGATGTCGCGCGACCTCGTCACCGTGGCCCCGCATACGCGGCTGGTGCGGGTCGCCGACATCTTCCGCAAGCACGGCTTCACCTCGCTGCCAGTGGTCGAGGCCGGCGACCAGTTCCGTGGCGTGATCTTCCAGCTGCACCTGATCCGCCGCGCCCGCGAGGACGCCTTTCGCCACAACCGCCGCTTCCTGGCCGCCCTGTCGGACCTGATGAACCCCAGGCGCGGCGCAGCCCCCCGCGCGCGCGAGATCATGCAGACCGACCCGCCGCATGTCGCGCCCGACGCGCCCATCGGGGCGCTGCTGCCGATGCTGGCCTCGGGCGAATGCGAGGCGGTGCCGGTGCTGGACGGGCCGCGCATCGTCGGCATCGTCACCCAGACCGACCTGATCTCGGCGCTGGCGCGACAAAGCCTGCGGCAGCCGCCGCCGAGGCCCTGAACATGCCGATAACGACAGGCCGCGCCGCATTGCCGAACGCGCCGCGGCGGGGATAGGCTGCCCCTGCCGGAACAAGCACGAGGGCAGACATGACCCGTCCCACGCTGGGCGCCGTGGCCATCGGCCGCAACGAGGGCGACAGGCTGAAGGCCTGCCTGCGCTCGCTGGTGCCGCTTTGCGCGCGGGTGGTCTATGTGGACAGCGGCTCGCGCGACGACAGCGTCGCCTTTGCCCGCAGCCTGGGCGTCGCCGTGGTCGAGCTGGACAGCTCGGTTCCCTTCACCGCCGCCCGCGCCCGCAATGCGGGATTCGAGGCACTGCAGGCGGAGGGCGCGCTGGATCTGGTGCAATTCGTCGATGGCGACTGCCGGGTCGAGCCGGGCTGGCTGGAGGCCGGCGCCGCCGCCATGCAGGCCGATCCCGGACTGGGCCTCGTCACCGGCTGGCGGTCCGAGATCCACCCCACGGCCACGGTCTATAACCAGATGTGCGAGGTGGACTGGCACCGCCCCGCCGGCCCCATCGTGGCCTGCGGCGGCGACATGATGGTGCGTACCGCGGCCTTTCGCCAGGTCGGCGGCTTCGACCCCGCGGTGATCGCGGCCGAGGATGACGAATTCTGCCTGCGCCTCGGCAAGGCCGGCTGGAGGCTGCAGCGCCTGCCGGTGCAGATGACCTGGCACGATGCCGCCATGACGCGATTCGGCCAATGGTGGCAGCGCACCATCCGCAACGGCCACGGCTTCGCGCAGGTGGGCCGCATGCACCCGCCGCATTTCCGGCGCGAGCAGATGCGGGTCTGGGTCTATGGGCTGGCGTTGCCGCTGCTTTTCCTGCTGGGGCTGGTCCTCAGCCCCTGGCTGTCTCTGGCGGCGCTGGGACTTTACGCGCTGTCTTTCTGGAAGACCCTCACGGGGCTGCGCGGCCAGCCGATGGCCGGCCGGCAGGCGGCGCTGCTGACTCTGGCCAAGATCCCCAACCTTTTCGGGATGCTGACATATTTCCGTCGCCGCCAGCGGGGCGACGCCATGCATATCATCGAATATAAATAGGAGCTTGCCATGACCTCGGACCTGCGCGTCGGTATCGTCGGGGCCGGCTACATCGCCTCGTGGCACGCCGATGCGATCAAGGCCGCGCCGGGCGCGCGGCTGGTCGCGATCTGCGACCCCGCCATCGATGCGGCAGAGGCGCTGGCCTCCGGCCATGGCGTCGCCGCCTTTGCCGACCTGGACCAGATGATCGCCGCCGGGGTCTGCGACGTGGTGCATATCCTGACGCCGCCGAACCTGCATCGCGACCTGGCGGTGAAATGCCTGGGCGCCGGCCTGCATGTGCTGGTCGAGAAGCCGGTGGCGCTGTCCGTCGCCGAGATCAACGAGATGGAGGCGGCCGCCACGGCCGCCGGCCGCCAGCTGGGCGCCTGCCACAACTTCCTGGGCCTGCCGGGTTACGAACG
The DNA here is from genome assembly GCF_046335115.1 of Paracoccus sp. P2. NCBI lineage: Bacteria > Pseudomonadati > Pseudomonadota > Alphaproteobacteria > Rhodobacterales > Paracoccaceae > Paracoccus > Paracoccus sp. P2. The sequence continues at coordinate 10,944 of NZ_JBGOSN010000049.1, forward strand.
GCTGAAACGGGCGGTGCAGGCGGGCGACCTGGGGCTGGTCTCCAGCGCGCAGGTCAACTGGGCGCTGCCCTTGGTGCCGCTGCGCTCGGGGCCCTACGGGCTGTGGATGCTGCGCGAGACGCAGAACCTGCTCTTGGAGCTTGGCCCGCACCCCTTCTCCTTCGCGGTGGACCTGTTCGGCCCGCTGGAGGTCGAGCATGTCAGCCTGGGCCAATGGATCACCCTGCCCGGCGGCGAGCGGCGGCCGCAAAGCTGGCGCATCTTGGCCCGCGCCGGCAAGGTGGACCTGACCATCGCCCTGTCGCTGGTCGAGACCTTCGACGACCGTTCGGTCAGCTTGCGCGGCTCCTCCGGCATGGCGCGGCTGGATTATGCGGCGGATGCGCTGGTGGTCACGCGCGACAACACCGCCGATCTGGTGCTGAACCCGCTGATCAAAGAACTGTCCCGCGCCGGGGCGCATCTGCGCGAGGGGCTGCGCAACGCCTTCCGCCAGGCCGCCTCGCTGAACCAGAAAAGCCCCTATGGGCTGAGCTTCCGCGCCACCATCGCCGCCTTCTACGACGGCATCCGCGCCGGGCAGCCCGACCCGCGCTTTGCGCCCGCCTCGGCCCGCGCGGTGATGCAGGGGATCGAGGATGCGCTGGCCCGCCTGCCCGCCCTGCCCGCGGTTCCGGCCCGGCCCCACGGCACGCCGCGGCCGCGCGTCATGGTGATCGGCGGCACCGGCTTCATCGGCCGCAACCTGACCCGGCGGCTGGTCGAGCGCGGCCACGACGTGCGGGTGCTGTCGCGCGGACACAACGGTCCCTTTCCCGACATCGCCGACCATGTCGAAACGCTGGGCGTGTCGCTGCGCGACGAGGACAGGCTGGCGGCCGCGATGCAGGGCATGGATTGCGTCTTCAACCTGGCAAAATCCACCGACAAGAACTGGCAGGCGGCGCTGGAAAACGACGTGGCCACGACCGAGCGCATCGGCCGCGCCGCGATCCGCGCCGGCATCGGGCGGCTGGTCCATACCGGCACCATCGCCTCATACGACATGTCCGACCCGGCCCGCACCATCACCGAGGCCACCGATTTCGGCGAGATGGAAACCCGCAACATCTATGCGCGGTCCAAGGCCGAGGGCGAGCGGCGGCTGATCGCCATGCAGGCGCAGGGATTGCGGCTGGTGATCGCCCGGCCCGGCATCGTGCTGGGCGACGGCGGGCCCCTGCAGCATTGGGGCATCGGCCGCTGGCACGGCGCCGGGGCGGTGCGGCTGTGGGGCAATGGCCGCAACATCCTGCCCTTTGTGCTGGCCGACGACGTCTCGGACGGGCTGATCGCGATGATGGAACGCGACGAGGCCATCGGCGAAAGCTTCAACCTGATCGGCGAGCCGATGTTTTCCGGCCGCGACTATTTCGACGCCATCCATCGCCGCACCGGGGCGCGGCTGAAGGTCAGCGGCTCGAACCTGACCGCGCTCTGGGCGGTCGATGCGGTCAAGCAGGGGCTGAAGCGCCACGTGCTGCGCCGCAAGGGGGCGTCCCCGGCCTCGCTGGCCGACTGGAAGTCGCGCGGGCATCTGTCGCGTTTCGATAATGCAAAACCCAAGCGCCTGCTGGGCTGGGCGCCGGAATCAGACCGCGACGCCTTCTGGCGCCGCGCCATCGACGAGGCGCATCTGTTCTGGTGATCAGAGCAGCCCGTCCAGCAGCAGGAAGCCCGGCAGCCAGCCGGTGAAGATCCCGGCCAGCAGCGTGACCCAGGCGGTCTGCCGCTGGATCGGGCGGCCAAGCGCCAGCAGCAGGAAATACAGGAACCACAGCACGCCCCAGACGGCCCAGTTCGCCGCCAGCCAAAGCTCGGTCGCGGACCCCGCCGCCACCAGCGCGCGCAGGCAGACCGGCACGGTCGTCACCGCGACGAACAGGCTGAACCAGCCCAGGCCGCGCCCATCCGCCCCGCTGAGCCGGTTATAGGCGACCCACAGATAGGTGGTGCAGAACAACAGGCTCAGCGCGCCGTTGCGGATGCTGGCGGCGCTGGCCCCGGCGCCGAAAGCGTCGTGCAGCACCGCGGCGCCCGAAACCAGCGCGGCGACGATGTTGATGACGACGATCTCGCGATCGGCGATCCGGCCCATCAGCCAGAGCCCGTTCAGAAACAGCACGGCGCCGACATAGAACAGCACGAACCCGGTAAGCATCGGACCTCCTCAGCACGACCGACCGCGGATCGGGCAATTGCCCGGAATACGATCAGCCCATGCCTGCCAAGAAGGCAAATCCAGCGCCGGATCAATCGAAATATTTTCAACAATCCGTAAAAACAGCGTTCGGTTTTCCTGCGGTCACAGCCCGGTCAGCGGGTTGGTGCTGACCACCTCCCAGACCACCTCCTGCATGCGCCGCGCCAGTTCGGGCGAGGGCGCATCGGCGGGACTGCCATCGGCGCGCATCAGTTCATGCGGCAGGCCGACCGGGCTTTGGCCGTAAAGCACCGCGTAATGGGTCAGCGCCACCAGGTAGACGCCCAGGTCGTTCGGGTGGATGGGGTCCAGCGTGCCGTCCGGGCTACGGCCGAACAGATCCTCGCGCGATGCCAGCTCGGCGATGCCGCCCCTGGCCTCGGCCTCGGCCACCAGCCGGGCCATGACCTGCCCCACGGGGATCAGCCAGACCGGCTTGCCGGCGGCACGCGCGGCGGGCCAGAGCAGGCCGGGCTTCCACATCGTCTCCAGGTCGTCGGGCAGGCGCGACAGCCAGTCCGGCTGGTCATCCAGCGCGTGCCAGCTTTCGTAAAGAAAGACCTGCCCGGCCGGATTGCCCGCCGCCGCCTCGGCCGCCCATTTCCCGGCATAGAGGCGGCTTTCCTTGTATTGGATCGCATCCTGCAGCCGCACCATCTCGGTCATGACGAAGGCGTCGTATTCGCCGCTTTGCAGCGCCTGATGCGCGTCGCGATAGCGGGGGGTGGCGTTTTCCTGGTCGAAGCCGGCGATTGCCTCGCGGCCCTGGTGATGCTCGCGCAACGCGGTGCCCCAGCCCAGTTGCAGCGCATAATCGTGCCCCTGCCCGGCCAGCTGCGCCAGCATCGCCGGCATGTCGCGGCCGACCAGGCTGTGACCCAGGTGATAGACCCGCAGCGGCCCCTGCGGCAGCGCCCGGCCGGCCTGGTAAAGCGCCTGCACGTCGGCGCCGTCATCCTGCGCGGCCCCGGCCCTTTGCGCATGGCGCCAATAGAACAGCGCCGCCACGGCGGCGACGACCAGCAGGGCAAGCAGGTAACGCATGACTGTCCTCGTTCCGAACCACGGGATCAGGGATAGCAAAAAGGCCGCCGCCCCGAAAGGCGGCGGCCGTTCCTGTCGCTTCGGAGGGCTTACGCCTCGACCGCGTGGTTCTTGCGGTTCCAGCGGATCGAGGACCAGAACGAGATACCGATCAGCGTCGCGCCGCCCAGGCCGGTGATGACCTCGGGGATATGCACCAAGGGCTGCACGAACATGATCACCGACAGCGCGATGATGGCATAGAAGGCGCCATGTTCGAGGAAGCGGTATTCGGCCAGCGTGCCGCGCTCGACCAGCATGATGGTCATCGAGCGCACATACATGGCGCCGATACCCAGGCCGATGGCGATGACGAACAGGTTATGGGTCAGCGCAAAGGCACCGATCACGCCGTCGAAGCTGAAGGACGCGTCCAGCACTTCCAGGTAAAGGAAGGCGCCGATGCCGCCCTTGGCGCCGGCCTGCATCGCCTCTTGCGAGCTGTCCAGCAGGCCGCCCAGCACCTCGACCAGCAGGAAGGTCAGAAGGCCCCAGATCGCGGAATGGAAGAACACCTGCGAATCGGCCCCTTCCAGGAAGCGCGAGAAGATCAGCACCGTGACCAGCACCACCGCGACCTCGATGCCGCGGACGGTGGCGTAACGCTGCATGCGATGTTCCAGCCAGCGCACCCAATGCACGTCCTTTTCATGGTCGAAGAAGAAGCTCAGGCCGACCATCATCAGGAAGGTGCCGCCGAAGGCCGCGATGGGCAGATGCGCCTCGTGCATGATGCGCGAATATTCGTCGGGCTGGCTTGCGGCCAGGACCATGGCCTGCCAGGGACCGATATTGGCGGCGATGACCACGATCAGTAGCGGAAAGACGATCCGCATGCCGAAGACGGCGATCAGGATGCCCCAGGTCAGGAAGCGGCGCTGCCACTTCGGGGTCATCTCTTTCAGCTTGTTGGCGTTGACGATGGCGTTGTCGAAGGAAAGCGAGATTTCCAGCACCGCCAGCACGGCGCAGATGAAAAAGATCGTCAGCGTGCCGCCGACGGTTCCGGTCGTCTGCCATCCCAGCACCGCGCCCAGGGCGAGGCCGAGCACGGTGACGATGAAGGACCATTTGAAATAGTGCAGGGTGGGACGATGGGTTCCATTCGTCGAGCCCCCCAAGGGCGGGTTGTTTCCTTGCTGCATGTTAAGAACAAGTCCAGGCGGCTGGTCAAAGATGGATGCCGACATCACGAACGTGCCGCCACGTCCGCCAGAGGGGCCCGGCCATCAAACTGCGTTCACGAAGGCGCGAACGCGCAAAAGATGGCGAATCCGGGTCACGATTGCAAGGGTTCCGTGCCAAGCCCGGCATTTTCTTGCACGGACCGGGCCGGGGCCGCCGCCGGCAGGGTGATGCGCGCCAGAAGCCCGCGCCCGCCGGCCCCCGCGTCCAGCACCAGCCGGCCGCCGAACAGGCCGGCGATCTCCAGCGCCACCGGCAGGCCCAGGCCCATGCCGGGCCCCGCGGTCTCGCCCCGCGCGAATCGGCTGACGGCGGCGGCGCGCGCCTCGGCCGGGATGCCGGGGCCGCTGTCCTCTACCTCCAGCACCGCCTCGCCGCCCGCGCGCCAGACGCGCACCGTCACCACCGCCGCACGGCCGGCATGCAAAAGCGCGTTCGAGATCAGGTTGCTCAGCGCCTCGCCCAGCAGCAAGGGCTCGGCGCGGACCGTCACCGGCCCCTCGCCCTCGAAGCCCAGGTCGATGCCGGCCTCGGCGGCGGCGGGGATATGCTCGGCGGTCAGGTCGCGGGCCAGCGCCGCCAGGTCCAGCGGCGCGGCCAGCGCGGCGCCCTCGGCGGTATCGACCCGCGCCAGCAGCAGCAGTTGCGCCAGGATGCGCTCGGCATGGGCCACGGCGGCATCGCCCTTGGCCGCGGCGGCCTGCGCCTCGGGCAGCGTTGCCGCCCGCGCCGCCAGCGCCAGCTGGGTGCGCACCACGGTCAGCGGCGTGCGCAGCTGGTGCCCGGCATTGCCGGTAAAGCTGCGCATCCCGTCCAGCGCCGCACCCAGCCGCCGCATGAAGCCGTTCACAGTGCCGACCAGCCCGCGCACCTCGGAGGGCACCGGCGTCCCGATCGGGCTCAGGTCGTCGGGGCTGCGCGCTGCGATCTCCTCGCCCAGCCGGTAAAGCGGGCGCAAGGACAGCGTCACCGCGACCCAGACGATCAGCGCCGCGCCCGCGATCATCAGCGCCAGCCGCAGGGCCGAGCGCATCAGGATCGCCCGCGTCAGCTCGCGCCGGGCATTGGTGGTCTCGGCCACGGTGACGACGAAGGGCACCTCGTCGATGCCGGTCGAGGCGGCGCGGGCCAGGCTCGCCACCCGCACCGGCTCGCCCCGGAACACGCCGTCGGCATAGGCCGGCCCGCCCCCCGGCCGCGCCGGCGCCATCGGCAGGTCGCCATAGCCGGTGACGATATGGCCGGGCGGGCCGTCCACGCGATAGAAGACCCGGTCCTGCGCGGCGGAGCTCAGCATCTCCAGCGCGCCATAGGGGATCTCGATGGCGATGCGCCCGTCCTCGTCCAGCGAGGCGCGCTCGGCTATCACCAGCGCCGAGCCGGCCAGCACCCGGTCGGCCAGCGCATTGGCCATGCGCACCGCCTCGCGCCAGGTGTCGATCAGCGCGGCGGTGCCCAGCGCCAGAGTTCCCATGAGCAGCCAGCCCAGCAGCCGGCGGCGCAGGGAAAACGGCCGCCGGATCACGGCACCGCCCGGTCGAGAAAATAGCCGATCCCCCGCGCCGTCCTGACCGTCAGCCCGGCCGGCGCCAGCCGCTTGCGCAGCCGGCTGACATATTGCTCGATCGCGTTGGCGGACAGGTCGTCCTCCAGCGAGGTCAGCGACTGCACGATCGATTCGCGCGCCACCACCTTGCCGGCGCGCATGATCAGCAGCTCCAGCAACCCGCGTTCGCGCGCCGGCAGGTCCAGCGGCTGCCCCGCCAGCAGGAAGCTGCGCGCGGTCTGGTCCAGCACCAGATCGCCGAAGCTGACGGTGGAGTTGCGCAGCCCCGCCTGCCGGCGCAGAAGCGAGCGGATGCGCGCCTCGAACTCGCCGATGTCGAAGGGCTTCACCATGTAGTCGTCGGCACCCAGGTCCAGGCCGCGCACCCGTTCCTCGGGGGCGCCGCGCGCGGTCAGGATCATCACCGCCGCCGGATTGCGCCGCGCCCGCATCGCCCGCAGCACCTCCAGCCCGTCCATCTGCGGCAGGTTCAGGTCGAGGATCACCAGGTCGAAGCTTTCCGCCGCCGCCAGCGCCTCGGCCGAGGCGCCGTCATGGACCACGTCCACCGCATAGCCCGACTGCCGCAGCAATGCGGTCAGCCCCTCGGCCAGAGACAGGTTGTCCTCGACAAGCAGGATGCGCATGTTTCCCCCTTCCGCCCGCAGCCTAGCGGGGCGGCGCGGGCTTGTGAACGGGCTGCCGCTTTGGCAAAGTCGCCGATCATGCGCCCGCTTGCCCGCCTTTTGCCAGCCATCGCCGCCGCAGTCGCGCTGTGGCCCGGCGCGGCATCGGCGCAGCTGACGCTGTTTCCCGCCCCGCAGGGCGACGGGCGCGAGCTGTCGGTCTATTCCTCGCTCGACGACGATCTGGCCGCGCCGCTGGTCGCCGCCTTCCAGCGCATCCATCCCGGCGTCGCCGTGCGTTACGAGAACCTGCTGACGACCGAGCTGCACGACCGCATCGTCGCCGAGACGCAGGCGGGCGGCGCCACGGCGGATTTCGCCTTTTCCTCGGCCATGGACCTGCAGGTCAAGCTGGCCAATGACGGCTTCGCCCGGCCGGTCCAGACGCCGCACACGCCCGGCTGGCCGGACTGGGCGAACTGGCGCGATACCGCCTATGCGCTGACCTTCGAGCCCGCAGTCTTTGCCTATCACAAGCCCAGCTTCGCCGATCACCCGCCGCCCGCCACCCGCGCCGACCTGATGCAGTGGATGGCCGAGCACCCGGACGAGGCGCAGGGCCGGATCGGCACCTATGATGTGGCACGCTCGGGCGTGGGCTACCTGTTCCTGGCCCGCGACCAGGAGCTTTATCCGGGCATCTGGTCGGTGGTGCAGGCCATGGGCCGGGCGGGCGTGCGGCAATTCCCGACCTCGGCCGAATTGCTGGAACAGATCGCCGACGGGCGGCTGGCGGTCGGCTACAACCTGCTCGGCTCCTATGCCTCGGACTGGGCGCGCCGGCATCCCGACCTGGGGGTGATCCTGCCGCGCGACTTCACCGTGGTCGTCTCGCGCGTGGCGCTGGTGCCGGCGGCAGCGCGCCAGCCGGGGCTGGGGGCGGATTTCCTGGCCTTCCTGATGTCGCCCGAGGGGCAGGGCCTGCTGTCGCGCACCCTGCGGCTGTCGGCCGTCAGCCTGGAGGTGGCGGGCCAGCCCGGCCCGGCGGGCGGCATGCAGGATCTGGCCGGGCTGCGGCTGAAGCCGGTGCCGGTCAGCCCCGGCCTTCTGGCCTATCTGGACCAGGCGACGCGGGCCAGGCTGCTGGCGCGCTGGAACAAGGCGCTGGCCGGGGAATAATTTTCACCGCGATGTCAGGTCCATGACAGCTTTCTGTGCTGGAAAGGCACAGGGCCCGCCTGCGCGCGGGCCTGCGGAGGACGCCCGCATTCCGGGAGAGATGCGGGCCAGAGCCAGAAAAACGGATAACGGGACCGGCGCAGATGCGCCCGGTTCGATGCGGAGGAAGACCATGAAGCAATTCGTTCTCGCCAGCCTGTTCGCGGCGGCCACGGCCCTGCCGGCCATGGCCGATTACACCATCATCGCCCCGGCCAACCCCGGCGGCGGCTGGGACCAGACCGCCCGCACCATGCAGACCGTGCTGCAAGAGGAAGGCATCTCGAAATCGGTGCAGGTGCAGAACGTGCCCGGCGCCGGCGGCACCATCGGCCTGGCGCAATTCGCCAGCCAGAACAAGGGCAACCCGGACGCGCTGATCGTCGGCGGCTATGTCATGGTCGGCGCCATCCTGACCAACAATTCGCCCGTCTCGCTCAAGGACGTGACCCCCATCGCGCGGCTGACCGGCGAATACGAGGCGATCGTGGTTCCCGCCGCATCGCCCATCCAGGACATCAACGGGCTGATCGAGGCGCTGAAGGCCGATCCCGGCGCGGTCAGCTGGGCCGGCGGCTCGGCCGGCGGCACCGACCATATCGCCGTGGGCCTCATCGCCAAGGCGGCGGGCGTCGATCCGACCAGGATCAACTACATCGCCTATTCCGGCGGCGGCGAGGCGCTGGCGGCGATCCTGGGCAACCAGGTGACGGCCGGCATCTCCTCGCTGGGCGAGTTCGAGGCCCAGATCCAGGCCGGCACGCTGCGGCTGCTGGCCGTCACCTCGCCCGAGCGGCTGGAGGGCGTCGATGCGCCCACCCTGCAAGAGGCCGGGCTGGACGTGACGCTGGAAAACTGGCGCATGGTCGCCGCCGCGCCGGGCCTGTCGGACGAGCAGAAGGCCAAGGTCACCGCCGATATCGAGAAGATGGCCAAGTCGGAAAACTGGCAAAAGCAGCTTTCCGACAAGGGCTGGATGGATACCTATCTGGCCGGTCCCGAATTCGAGGCCCAGCTTGAACAGGATGTCGCCGCGACCGAGGCGATCCTCAAGGACATCGGTCTGGTGAAATGAGCGGCAATCGCCATGAACCGCCGCGCCGCCGGGATACGGCGGCGCTGGTCATCGCCGCCGGGCTGGTGGTGGTTGGGGCCGTGATGCTGTGGGACAGCGCGCGGCTGGCCGATCTGGGCGGCTATTCCGGCATCGGCCCGGCCAGTGTTCCGCGCGTCGTGGGCTTCGCACTGATCGGCCTGGCCGCCTGGACCGCCATCGAGGCCCTGCGCGGCGATTTCCCGCAGCGCCCGCCCCAGAATGCCCTGCCGATCCTGTGGATCATCGCGGGCCTGGCTTTGCAGCTGATGCTGCTGCATGCGGCGGGCTTTTCCATCGCCACGGGCATTCTCTTCGCCTTTACCGCGCGGGCCTTCGGCAAGCGCAACCTGGCGATGACCATTCCCATCGGCATCGTCTTCGCCTTCGTGGTCTGGGCGATCTTCTCGCAACTTCTGATGCTGCATTTGCCCGCCGGGCCGCTTGAGCATCTGGTCTTTCCGCGGGGCTGAGCCATGAGCGCATTCGAATTCCTGATGCAGGGGCTCGGCACCGCCGCCGACCCGATGATGCTGCTTTACGCGCTGATCGGCGTGACGCTGGGCACCGCCGTCGGCGTGCTGCCCGGCATCGGCCCGGCGCTGACCGTGGCGCTGCTGCTGCCTGTCACCTACCGGCTGGACCCGGCCGGCTCGCTCATCATGTTCGCCGGCATCTATTACGGTGGCATGTATGGCGGCTCGACCACCTCGATCCTGCTGAACACGCCGGGCGAAAGCGCCTCGATCATCACCGCGCTGGAAGGCAACAAGATGGCCCGCAAGGGCCGCGGCGGACCGGCGCTGGCCACCGCCGCCATCGGATCCTTCATCGCCGGGCTGATCGCGACGCTGCTGCTGGCCTTCCTGGCGCCCAGCATCGTCAAGCTGGCGCTGGTCTTCGGTCCGCGCGAATATTTCGCGCTGATGGTGCTGGCCTTCGTCACCGTCTCGGCCGCCTTCGGCGATTCGGCCTTGCGCGGGCTGACCTCGCTGTTCCTGGGTCTGGCGCTGGCCTGCGTCGGTATCGACCAGCTGACCGGCCAGGCGCGGCTGTCCTTCGGCATGCCCGAACTGCTGGACGGGATCGAGGTGACGACCATGGCCGTCGCCATGTTCGCCCTGGGCGAGGCGCTGTATATCGCCGGCCAGCGCGTGCAGGTCGATGACGAGGTGACGGCCGTCAAGGGCTCGGTCTGGATGAGCCGCCGCGACTGGGCGCGCTCGTGGAAGCCCTGGCTGCGCGGCACCGCCATCGGCTTTCCCATCGGCGCCATGCCGGCGGGCGGGGCCGAGATCGGCACCTTCCTGTCCTATGCCACCGAAAAGAAGCTGACCAAGCATCCCGAGGAATTCGGCAATGGCGCCATCGAGGGCGTCGCCGGCCCCGAGGCCGCGAACAACGCCAGCGCGGCCGGCACGCTGGTGCCGCTGCTGACGCTGGGCCTGCCCACCTCGGCCACGGCGGCGATCATGCTGGCGGGCTTCCAGCAGTTCGGGCTGCAGCCCGGCCCGCTGCTGTTTGCCACCAACCCGACGCTGGTCTGGGGGCTGATCGCCAGCCTGCTGATCGCGAACGCGATGCTGCTGGTGTTGAACCTGCCGCTGATCGGGCTGTGGGTGAAGCTGCTGACGGTGCCGAAGCCCTGGCTTTACGCCGGCATCCTGCTGTTCGCGACGCTGGGCACCATCGGCGCCAACCCCTCGGCCTTCGAGCTGGGGATGCTCTTGGCCTTCGGCGTGCTGGGTTATGTGATGCGGCTGTTCGGCTATCCGATCGCGCCCATCGTCGTCGGCCTGATCCTGGGCCCGATGGCCGAGCAGCAGCTGCGCCGGGCGCTGTCGATCAGCCAGGGCGACTGGACGACGCTGGTGCAATCGCCCATCGCCGCGGTGCTGCTGGGCATCGCAGCCCTGGCGCTGATCGTGCCGCTGATCCTGCGCGCCCGCGGCAAGGGCGAAATGCTGAGCCAGTTGGCCGGCGAAGAGGACTGACCCCCGCCCGGCCCGACAAGGGCCGGGCCCGCCATGTGCTGGCGTCATGGCCGCCTTGCCGTTTTGCCGCGTTGCAGAAAGGCCGGGCGAGGCCCATCTGTCTGTCATCGAAATATTCGATGAAACCTAGAAGACAGGCAGAAAAATGCACCGCGCTTATCATTCGCTCACCTCGGCCCTTTCGACCCTGCGGGCCGCCATCGCCGTCGCCTCGGCGGCCGAAGCGCATCGCCGCCCCGCCGCAGCCGACCTGCGCCGCCTGGGCATCGACGAAAAGAAATTCGCCGCGATCCATCTTTGATCCGGGCTTGGCAGGCCGCGCCTGCCCCTGCGTCGAAGCGCCCCGATGCGTTTCGGCGCTTTTGTCGGGATCCCGCCAGGCTTTTGTCTATATGGTCTGCTTCGTAGATGCGCGAATCAGTGCGCACAGGCATGCAAAGCAATGACAGGCGGCGACCGGCCCAAAGAATTCCCGCATATTCGACGGACCTGCGCGACAGCGACGGCCGCAGTATGGGTGTCCTGATCGTCTCGGTGATGGTGGCGACGCTTTCCGTCCTGGCGGGATGCCTGTTCGGAATTTGCGGCCTGGTCAGCAGCCCGGCGCTCTATGCCGGATCGGGCGTGGCGGCGGTCTTCGTCCTGGCCCTGCTGCGCTGCAAATCCGATGCGGGCTGAGCGCCGGCCCGGACATCCGGCTGCCCCGCGCGCCAAGCTTTCAAGGGCGCGCGTGGCAGGCCGGTTCTACCACAGATGACGGCGCAACGCCTCGCCGTCCTGCGAGGGGGTGGCCGCGTCGCTGCGGGTATCCGTCACGCCGATGTCGCGCAGCAGATGCTCGGGCAGATCGGCCAGCGCCCGGCGCGTCGCCGGATGGTCCAGCGCCGCCATCCGGTCCAGGCAAGGCGATAGGCTGGGCTTATCGCGCCGCAGCAGGGCGAACAGCCGCGGCAGGACCGGCAGGAAAGGGCGTTCACGGTCGCATGCAGGATGGTCGGACATTTTCAGCCCTCCTTTCGGTGTCATGGTTGATCCATGACGCGATCATGCTAGTCTGGCGCCGGTTTGACCAACAAAGCCTCGGCAAGCACCCATAAGGCAGCCTTATGTCCATCCCGCCCCTCGCCGCGCTGCGCGCCTTCGAGGCGGTGGCGCGGCACCTGAGCTTCACCCGCGCCGCCGAGGAACTGGGCATGACCCAGGCCGCCGTCAGCTACCAGATCCGCCTGCTCGAAGAACGGCTGGCGACGCCGCTGTTCCTGCGCAAGCCGCGCGGCATCGTGCTGACCGAGACCGGGGCGCTGTTCGCCCGCCCCACCATCGACGCCTTTGACATGCTGCGCGAGGCCTATGCCGACCCTTCGGCGGATTCGGTCTCGACCCTGTCGATCTCGACCGTGCCGACCTTTGCCGGGGCCTGGCTGTCGCCGCGGCTGGGCAAGTTCCAGATGAACAACCCGAACCTGGCCGTGCGGCTGGAGACTGCCGACAACCTGGTCGATTTCGGGCGCGAGGACATCACCGTGGCGATCCGCGCCGGCGACGGCAACTGGCCGGGGCTCGAGACGCATTTCCTGATGCCCATCGAATACACGCCCATGCTGTCGCCCGAACTGGCGAAAAGGCACGATCTGCACGAGCCGACCGACCTGCTGAAACTGCCGCTGCTGGACCGGGTGGACCCGAACTGGGCGGTCTGGATGCGCGAAGCGGGGGTGGATTTCTGGGAAACCCCGCCCCAGCCGGGCCTGACGCTTTCGACCGACCTGCACGAGGCGCGGGCGGCGCTGGAGGGTTACGGGGTCGCGCTGCTGACGCCGCGCTTCTTCCGTTTCGAACTGGCGACCGGAGGGCTGATCCAGCCTTTCCCGCTGGTGGCGCAGAACGGCCGCAGCTATTGGCTGGTCTATCCCAAGGGCCGCCGCAACCGGCCCAGCATCCGCAGGTTCCGCGCCTTCCTGCTGGACGAGATCGCCCGCGATCCCGGCTAGGCCGGCTGCCCGCGCGGCATGTCGGGCAGCGGAAAGATCCGGTCATAGGCGATGTTGAAGACGAAGTTGTAGACCAGATAGAAGGCCACGATGAACAGGTCCAAAAGCAGCGTCTGCCACAGCGTCATGCCCAGATACCAGGCCATCGGCGGCAACAGCATGACCAGCAGCCCGCCCTCGAACAGCACCGTATGCAGCAGCCGGTGATGCAGCGCCTTGCGGGTATGGCCATGAAGCCGCCGCATCGCATGGTCGAAGCCCAGGTTGAAGACAAAGGTCCAGACCGTCGCCAGCGTCGCCGCCCCCACCCCCACCACACCCATGTCCAGCATCGGCTTGTCGTAAAGCCAGGCCGTCGCCGGGGTGATGATCGCCAGGCCGATGGTCTCGAACATCAGCGCATGCCGCACCCGGTCGGGGAAACTGCGCATCGTCATGATCCGATTCTTTCCGTTGTTGCGTGTTGCGCCGTTTCTATCTTGATTCTCCGCAGAGCCAAGTTAGCTTCCATCTGAAAACGAGATGGATCGATGACCGTATCGCTGGACCAGCTGGAAGCCTTTGTCGCCGCCGCGCAGCACGGCTCGTTCTCGGCGGCCGGGCGGGCGCTGCGCAAGGCGCAGTCGGCGATCAGCACCCAGGTCTCGAACCTGGAGGACGACCTGGGCGTCGCGCTGTTCAGCCGCGAGGGGCGCAACCCGGTGCTGACCCCGGCGGGCGAGCGGCTGCTGGCCGAGGCCCGGGTAGTGCTGGACCGCCGCGAGCACCTGATCGGCGTCGCCGCCAGCCTGACCGCGCATGTCGAGCACCGGCTGGTCGTCGCCATCGACGAGCTTTACCCCGAACAGCCCCTGGGCACGCTTTTCGCCGATTTCGCCGCGCATTTCCCGCATGTCGAGCTGGAACTGCTGTTCCCGATGATGGAGGATGTCAGCCGGCTGGTGCTGGACGGCAAGGCCGATATCGGTGTGATGTGGCGCCAGGAAATCCTGCCGACCGAGATTGCCTTTCACACCTTGGGCTGGGTGCCCCTGAAGCTCGTTTGCGGCAAGGATCATCCGCTGGCGCATACGCTCGTCGATTGGGAAGAACTCAAGCGCCACCGCCAGTTGATGGTGGCGGTGCGCAGCGAGGGGCCGGAAAAGCAGCGCCTGCGCACGGCGGCCGAGGTCTGGTGGGTCGAAAGCCACTGGGTCATCCTGCAAATGGTCCGGCAGGGCATCGGCTGGGCGCTGGTCCCGGACCATATCATCGAGAGTTCTCCGGTCCGCGACGACCTAGTGACGCCGCCGCTGCAATTCGATGGCGCCGACTGGCCGGTGGCGCTGGAACTGGTCTGGCACAAGCAGCGCCCCAGCGGCCCAGCCGCGCGCTGGCTGCGCGCGCGCTTTGCCGCCATGCGGATCAACGGCCTGCCGGGCCCGGCCCCGTCTAGAGCAAATTTGACGAACACCGGGTCGCTTTGAGGATTCACGCGATGAACAATGTCTGATTCACTGCTCCTGTGATTTGCCAGGAGGAGATGATGACGAGGAGCCTGAGACGAGGAGC
>NZ_JBGOSN010000050.1:0-24903 GCF_046335115.1 Paracoccus sp. P2
GAACCTGACCGAAGGCCAGGCGCATGACGGACGCTCGGGGGACGATATGGTCGGGTCCATCGGCGCGGGCCGGATCCTGCTCGCCGGCCGGGGCTACGACCGCGACCGGCTGCGCGATAGGCTCGCCGAACGCGGTGCCCGGGCCAATATCCGTCCCATACCGACCCGGAAACGCTTTCCTCCCTTCGATCCGGTTCTCTGCCGCGCCCGCAATCAGATCGAACGGTTCTTCGGCAAACTCAAACATTTCCGGTCCATCGCAACGCGATACGACAAGCGAGACGGCAATTTCCTCGCATCCGTACAACTCGCCTCCATCCGCATATGGTTGCGGAGATATGTGTCGGTGAATTAGACCGTCCGCCCGCCATCGACCTCGAGGATGACGCCGGTGATGAAATCGGCCTCGTCCGAGGCGAGGTAAAGCGCCGCATTGGCGATGTCGCGCGGCTGCGACAGCCGGCCCAGCGGGATGGTGGCAAGGAAGCGGGCGCGGTTCTCGGGCGTGTCCTCGCAGCCCATGAACCGCTCCAGCATCCCGGTCTCGCCCATCACCGGGGCGATGGCGTTCACGCGGATGCCCTCGGGCGCCAGTTCCGCCGCCAGGCTGCGGGTCAGGGTGTTCACCGCGCCTTTCGAGGAATTGTACCAGCTCAGCCCCGGCCGCGGCCTTATGCCGGCGGTCGAGCTGACATTGATCATCACGCCCTGCCCGCGCGTCCGCCAATGTGGCAGCACGGCATGGGTCATGTGAAAGATCGACAGCACGTTGATGTCGTAGATCTTGCGGAACGCCGCCTCGTCGGTGTCGAGCAGCGGACCGTTCGGCGTGGTCCAGCCGGCATTGTTCACCACGATGTCGAGGCTGCCGAAGCTTTCGCACGCCTTCTCCACCGCGGCCCGGACCTGGTCGCCCTGGCTCACGTCGCAGGGGATGGCGAGCCCGTCGATGCCCGCGGCCACCGCCGCCGCACCTTCGCCGTCGATGTCCAGCACCGCCACCCGCGCGCCCTCGCGCGCGAAGGTTTCGGCGATGCCGCGCCCGAAGCCCGAGGCGCCGCCCGTCACCAATGCCGTCTTGCCTTGCAGCCGCATGCTCTCTCTCCCTGTTATGCGAAACGATGAACCACGGTTTTCAGCCGCGAGAATTCGTAAAGCGCGGCGAAGCCCTTTTCGCGCCCATGGCCGGATTTGCGAACCCCGCCGAAGGGCAGCTCGATCCCGCCCCCGGCGCCATAGCCGTTGATGAAGACCTGCCCGCAGCGCATGGCGCGGGCCAGGCGCGCCTGCCGGTCGCCGTCGCGCGTCCAGATGCCGGCGACCAGCCCGTATTCGGTGCCGTTGGCAATGGCCACCGCCTCGGCCTCGGTGTCGAAGGGGATGGCGGCCAGCACCGGGCCGAAGATCTCTTCCTGGGCCAGCGGGCTTTGGGGATCGACCGGGCCGAACAGCGCCGGCGCGACATAGAAGCCGGCTGCGGACGCATCCGCGGCCACGCCGCCCCGCGCGATCAGCGGGGCTGCGGCCTCGGCGACATAGCGTTCGACCCGCGCCTTCTGCCGGGCCGAGATCAGCGGGCCCAGCAGCGCGCCTTCGGCCGGGCCGGCCTCGACCGCGCGGAAACGCTCGGCCAGCATTGCCGTCAGCCGGTCCCAGATGCCGCGCTGGATCAGCACCCGCGATCCGGCCGAGCAGGTCTGGCCGCCGTTCTGCACGATGGCGCCCACGATCACCGGCGCGGCGGCCTCGAGATCGGCATCCTCGAAGACGATCTGCGGCGACTTTCCGCCCAGTTCCAGCGTGCAGGGGATGTGATTGCGCGCCGCGGCGATCTGGATGGCCTGGCCGACCTGGGGCGAGCCGGTGAAGCTGATGAAATCGACGCCGGGATGTTCGGACAGCGCCCGCCCGGCCACCTCGCCGCGCCCGGTGACGATGTTGATGGCACCGGGCGGAAAGCCGGTCTCGGCCGCCAGTTCGCCGATGCGCAGGATGGTCAGGCAGGCATCCTCGGCCGGCTTGGTCACGGTGGCATTGCCCATGGCCAGCGCCGCGCCGACCGAGCGGCCGAAGATCTGCACCGGATAGTTCCAGGGGATGATATGGCCGGTGACGCCATGCGGCTCGCGCAGCGCCGTCACGTCATAGCCGTTCAGGAACGGGATCACCTCGCCATGCAGCTTGTCGGCCGCGCCGCCGTAATACTCGAAATAGCGCGCCAGCGCCGCCATGTCGGCGCGCGACTGGGCGACGGGCTTGCCGTTGTCGCGGGTTTCCAGCTGGGCAAGCGCCTCGGCCTCGGCCTCGATGCGCAGGGCCAGGCGCAGCATCAGCCGGCCGCGCTCGGCGGCGGTCAGCCGGCCCCAGTCGCCCTCGAAGGCGGCACGGGCGGCGCGGATCGCCGCGTCGACATCCTTGGGACCGGAATCGGCGATGGCGGCAAAAGGCCGGCCGTCGATGGGCGAGATCATCGCCATCTCGCACCCCGAGGCGGCCGGCAGCCAGGCGCCGCCGATCAGGTTTCGCGCCGGCGGCAGGATCGGGTCGTCGCGCATGTCACCTCCGTTCTGCGGGATTCGCCTGGGCGCAGCGTGACGGCGCCGGGCGCGGGACGCAAGGCTGGCAAATCCGGCATGGCCGGCTAAGCTGCCCGCGACGCAGCAGCCGAGGCCAGCCATGAGCAAGCAACCCAGCGCCCATCCCGACGATCCGCATTATGTGAACCGCATGGGCTGGCTGCGGGCCTCGGTGCTGGGGGCCAATGACGGCATCGTCTCGACCGGCGCGCTGATAGCCGGGGTCGCCGCCGCCGATCCGGGGCGCGAGGCGATCCTGATCGCCGGGCTGGCGGGGCTGGTCGCCGGGGCGATGTCCATGGCCATGGGCGAATATGTCTCGGTCAGTTCGCAATCGGATACCGAGCGCGCCGACATCGCCCGCGAGCGCACCGCCCTGCGCGAGATGCCCGAGGCCGAGCTGCACGAACTGGCCGCCATCTACGAATCGCGCGGCATGAGCCCCGGCACCGCCCTGCAGGCGGCGCGCGAGGTGACCGAGCATGACGCGCTGGCCGCGCATGTGCGCGACGAGCTGGGGCTCAGCGAGGCCTCGAACGCCAATCCCTTGCAGGCGGCGCTGGCTTCGGCCGCCACCTTCAGCATCGCGGCTGCGGTGCCGCTGCTGGCAGCGATCCTGGCGCCCGGCGGCCAGGTCGTCGCCAGCGTGCTGGTCGCGGTGCTGGTCGCGCTGGGACTGCTGGGGGCGCTGGGGGCCTGGGCCGGCGGCGCGCCGCCCGGCCGGGCGGTGTTGCGGGTGATGGCGGGCGGCACCCTGGCGCTGGCGGCCACTGCCGGCATCGGCACGATCTTCGGCGTGGCGGTCTAGGCTTCGCGGACATAGCCGGCGCTGGCGGCGATCAGCGCGCGGGCGTAATCGCCCTGCGCCCTGCCGGCGCGCAGGCTGGCGGCGTCCATTTCCTCGACGATGCGGCCGGCGCGCATCACCGCCAGCCGGTCGCACATATGCGCCACCACCGCGAGGTCGTGGCTGACCAGGACATAGCTCAGCCCGCGCTCGGCCCGGATGTCGGCGAGCAGGTTCAGGATCTCGGCCTGCACGCTGACATCGAGCGCCGAGGTCGGTTCGTCGAGCAAGAGCAGCCTGGGCTCGGCCGCCAGCGCGCGGGCGATGGCGACGCGCTGGCGCTGGCCGCCGGACAGCTGGTGCGGATAGCGGAAGCGGAAGCCCTGCCCCAGCCCGACCTGATCCAGAAGCCGGGTAATGCGGGCGTCGATCCGGTCCATGCCCTGCAGGTGCAGGGTTTCCGACAGCACCCGGTCGACGGAATGGCGCGGATGCAGGCTGGCATAGGGATCCTGGAACACCATCTGCACCGTCTTGTGGAACCCGCGCGAGCGGCGGCTGCCGGCGACCGGCCTGCCCGCGACCGCGATGCGGCCCGACCAGCTGTCGATGAGCCCGGCGACGGCGCGCAGGATGGTGGACTTGCCCGAGCCGCTTTCGCCGACGAGGCCGAAGCTTTCGCCCGGCCCGACGGCGAAGCTGGCGGATCCGACCGCATCGACGCGCTCGGGCGCATGGCCGAACCAGACGTTCAGATCCTCGACCGTCAGCATGGGCGGCACCGGGACGGATGGGTATTTGGGGAACGAAGAAGCGGCATCACGGGGTTCCCGCCGGCGGGGCGTCGCGCCAGCCCTGTTGCCTTTGCAGGACCGCGAGCCGGTCCACCGGCCGGTCGAGGCGCGGCAGGCTGTTCAGGAGGCCCTGCGTATAGGGATGGCGCGCGGCATGCAGGTCGCGGGCGGGCAGTTCCTCGACCACGCGGCCGGCATACATGATGAGGACGCGGTCGCAGAATTGCGCGACCAGGTTCAGGTCGTGGCTGATGAAGATCAGCCCCATGCCGCGTTCCCGGACCAGCCGGTCGAGGATGCGCAGCACCTCGTTCCTGACCGAGACGTCCAGCGCCGATGTGGGCTCGTCCGCGATCAGGATCTCCGGGTCGGGGGCCAGCATCATCGCGATCATGATGCGCTGGCCCATGCCGCCCGAGACCTCGTGCGGATAGGCATGAAACACCCGCTCGGGGTCGCGGATCTGCACCGCGGCCAGCATCTCCAGCGCCTTGTCGCGGGCCTGGGCGCGGCTGGTGCCGGTATGGAGCCGATAACCCTCGACGATCTGGCGGCCGACGGTCATCACCGGGTTCAGGCTGAAGCGGGGATCCTGCATCACCATGCTGATGCGCGCGCCGCGCAGCCGGCGCAGCCGCGATTCCGGCAGGTCCAGGATCGATTCCCCGCCAAGCGCCATGCGCTCGGCCTCGACCCGCCCCGGCGGGCGCACGAGGCCGAGGATGGCGCGGCCGGTCATCGTCTTACCCGAGCCGCTTTCGCCGACCACGCCCAGCCTTTCGCGGCCAAGGTCGAAGCTGACGCCGCGCACCGCCTGGAAGGTGCCCGAGCGGGTCGGGAAGCTGACGCGCAGGTCCCGGACGGAAAGCAGCGGGCTCATTCCCGGCCCCCCTTGGGGTCCAGCACGTCGCGCAAGCCGTCGCCGAGCAGGTTGAAGGCCAACGACACGACGAAGATCGCCATGCCGGGCATGGCCGCGACCCACCAGAAGTCGAGGATATAGCCGCGCCCGTCCGAGATCATCGCGCCCCATTCCGGCATCGGCGGCTGCGCGCCCAGGCCGAGAAAGCCCAGCCCGGCGGCGGAGAGGATGATCCCCGCCATGTCCAGCGCCACCCGCACGATCAGCGAGCTGACGCAGAGCGGCCAGATATGGCCGATCAGCAGCCGCAGCGGTCCCGCGCCCTGCAGCCGGGCGGCGGCGATGTAATCGGCATTGCGAATGGTCAGCGTCTCGGCCCGCGCCAGCCGCGCATAGGGCGGCCATGAGGTGATGGCCAGCGCCAGCACCGCATTGCCGATGCCGGGCCCGAGGGCGGCGACGAAGGCCAGCGCCAGGATCAGCTTGGGAAAGGCCAGGAAGATGTCGGTGATGCGCATCAGCACCTGATCGACCCAGCCGCCGGCGAAACCCGCCACCGTGCCGACGAAAAGCCCGATCACCGGCGCGATCAGCGCCACCGTGCCGACGATGAACAGCGTCACGCGCGAGCCGTGGATCAGCCGCGACAGGATGTCCCGCCCCAGCGCGTCCGTGCCCAGCCAGTGCTGCGCGGAAGGCGGCTTCAGCCGCTCGGCCAGGTTCTGCGCGAACGGGTTCTGCGGCGAGAGCCAGGGCGCGAAGGCGGCGACGAACAGCAGCCCCAGCAGGATCGCCAGCCCGACCATGGCCAGCCGGTTGGCGCGAAAGGTCAGCCAGCCCTGGTAGATCGCCCCCAGCCGCGCCTGCCGCCGGGTCTGCGGCGCATCGGACAGAAGCCATGCGCGTGTCGTCTCGGTCATGTCGCCCTCGGGTCCAGCAGGCGGTAGAGGATGTCGGACAGCAGGTTCAGCGCCACGAAGCAGGTGCCGACCACCACCGTGCCGCCCAGCACCGCGTTCATGTCACCGGCCAGCAGCGCCTTGGTGATGTATTGGCCGATGCCGGGCCAGGAGAACACGATCTCGGTCAGCACCGACCCTTCCAGAAGCGAGCCGAAGCTGAGCGCGATCACCGTGATCAGCGGCACAAGGATGTTGCGGAAGGCATGGCCCCAGATCACCCGGCGCTCGGACAGGCCCTTGACGCGGGCGGTGACGACATATTCCGCCGAAAGCTGCTCCAGCATGAAGCTGCGGGTCATGCGGCTGATATAGGCGAGGCTGAAATAGCCCAGCAGGCTGGCCGGCAGCACGATATGGCTGAAGGCGTCGCGGAAGGCGGCCCAGTTGCCGGCGACCAGGCTGTCGACCAGGATCAGCCCGGTGACCGTCGGCACCATGCCGTCGTATATGATGCCCTGCCGACCCGGCCCGCCGACCCAGCCGAGAATGCCGTAGAACAGCAAGAGCCCCATCAGCCCCAGCCAGAAGATCGGCATGGAATAGCCCACCAGCGCCACCACGCGGGCGATCTGGTCGATCCAGCCGCCCCGGCGCGCCGCGGCGACCACGCCCAAGGGCACGCCCACGCAGACGCCGATCAGCGTGCCCAGCGTCGCCAGCTCGACCGTCGCCGGGAACACCCGCCGCAGGTCCTGCGCCACCGGATGCCCGGTCGAGATCGAGCGGCCGAAATCGCCCTGCAGCACCTCGGCCATGTAGCGCAGGAACTGCTGCCAGATCGGCTTGTCCAGTCCCATGGCCTGGAAGGCCGCGTCATATTGCGCCTGTGTCGCGCGCTCGCCCACCACCTTCAGCACCGGGTCGATCGGCATGACGCGGCCAATGACGAAGGTGACGAGCAAAAGGCCGAGCAGCGTCAGCACCAGCGACAAGCCCAGCCCGGCAAGCCGCCGGCCCAGCCGCATGGCGCGGCGCGGCGCTCTGCCGCCGGCCGGGGTTGGGGCGCCCTGCCCCGGCTGACCAACCAGATCGGGCTGGGCCACGCCTTATTCCTTCGTCACCTGGCGATAGAGAACCGAGCTGACCGAGCCGCCCGAGGTCCAGTTCTGGACGTTCTGCTGCATCGCCACCTGCTCGATTTTCTGGAACATCGGGATGATCGGCGCGATCTCGCGATATTGCTTCTGGATGTCCAGGTACATCTGCACACGCTTGTCGGTGTCGCCCTCCAGCGTGGCGGCCTCGACGGCGCGGTTCATCTCGTCGGGCACCGCCCAGCTGTTGCGCCATGCCAGCTGCGACAGGCCGGCATCGTCGGCATTGTTCGGGTTATGGGCGAAGGTCGAGGCATTGGTATGCGGATCGGCGTAATCCGGCCCCCATTCGCCGATGAAGATCGGCACCTGGCGCGCGCGATAGGCATCCAGCACCTGCGCCCCGGTCATCTGCTGGATCTCCAGCGTCAGCCCGACCTGCGCCATGGCGGCTTGCAAGGTCTGGGCGGCGTCGACATATTCGCGAATGTCGCGCACGACGGTCTTGACCGTGCCCGAGGTGATGCCGGCATCGCTCAGGATCTGGCGGGCCTTCTCGATGTCATAGGTCCAGGGGTTCTCGTCCGAGGCGCCCAGATAGCCTTCGGGCAGGAAGTTCTGATGCACCTTCCACTGGCCCTTGAGGAAGCTCGATTCCATGCCCGCGTAGTCGATGAGGTATTTCATCGCCTCGACCATCTCGGGGCGGGACAGCAGGGGATCCTTCTGGCTCAGCCCCATGTAGAGGATGCGGCCGCGCAACTCGTCCATCACCTTCAGCCTGTCGTTGCCGGCAATGCCCTCGACATCGGTCGGCGTCAGGTTGCGGGCCACGTCCACGTCGCCCTGCTCCAGCAGCAGCCGCTGGGCGCTGCTTTCCTGGACATGGCGCACGATCACCCGCGCCATTGCCGGGGCGCCCTGCCAGTAATCGGGATTGGCGGTCAGCTGCACCGCCTCGTTCGGGCGCCAGGCGGCCAGGGTGAAGGGCCCCGAGCCCGCATCGTTGGTGGACAGCCAGGCATTGCCGAAATCCTCGCCCTCGGCATGGGCCATCACGGTTTCCTTGTCCACGACCGAGCCGACCTCCGAGGCCAGGCAGTTCAGCACGTAGCTTTGCGCATAGGGCTGGTCGAGTTGCAGCACCAGCCTGTTGCCGTCGAAGGTCACGCGCTCGTCCACGTTCTCGGCGGTGAAGCCGAACTGGTTGAGGATGAAGGCGGGCGACTTGTTCAGCTTGACGGCGCGTTGCAGCGACCAGGCGGCGTCCTCGGCCCGGACCGGGTTGCCGGAATGGAACGTCACCCCCTCGCGCATGGTCAGCGTGATGGTCCTGCCGTCCTCGCTGACTTCCCAGCTTTCGGCCAGGCTGGGCTTGATCCCCGCCGCCAGGTCCAGCGGGTCGATATCGACCAGCCGGTCATAGAGGTTCCTGACCACGTCCTGGCCCGAGAACTCGAAGCTCTGGCCGGGGTCCAGGCTGATGATGTCGTCGATCTGATGGGCGATCACCAGCGTATCGGCGGGGGTCTCGGCCCAGGTCGCTGAGGCAGGCGCCAGCATCACGGCCGAGGCCAGCATGAGCACGCGAAGCGGGAAACGGTTCTGCATGACGGATCATCCCTGTTGTCGCGCCCCGTCGCTCGCGGGGCTGGAATGGTAGCAGCTTGGCGCGAAGCCGTCCCTGCCGCAAGCCCCGCATGCCGGGGCACATGGCCGGGCGCAGCGCCCGGCGCGGGGCAACGCCGATGCATCCGGGCCCCCGGCCAGGAAAATCGCCGCCCAAGGCTTGCGCCGGGCCGCCGCCCCGTCCTATCTCGGGCGGAAGGAGAGACCATGGAAAAACGCACCCTTCCCGAGCGACCCGGCTGGCGCGACGAGGCGGAGAAGCTGGGCTTCAGCTTCGCCGACATGGGCGGCGAGCCCTATTGGGACGAAACCAGCGCCTATCGCTTCACCCTGCGCCAGGTCGAGGAGGACATCGAGGCCCCGGCGACGGAACTGCATGCGATGTGCCGCGAGGCGGTGGACCGCGCCACCCGCGACGAGGCCTGGCTGGCCCGGCTCGACATCCCGCGCGCGCATTGGGATCTGGTCGCGGCCAGCTGGGCGCGGGGCGAGCCCGAGCTTTACGGGCGCATGGACCTGGCCTATGACGGCCATGGCCCGGCGAAGCTGCTGGAATACAATGCCGATACGCCGACCTCGCTCTACGAATCCGCCAGCTTCCAATGGCTCTGGTTCGAACAGCAGCGGGCGGCCGGGGTGCTCGACGCGGATGCCGACCAGTTCAACAGCATCCACGAGGCGATCGTGGCGCGCTGGACCCAGATCTGCACCGATGGCGAAGAGGTGCATTTCACCGCCGATCCCGACAATCCCGAGGATTACGCCACCGTCGAGACCCTGGCCTGGGCCGCGCGCGAGGCCGGCCTGGGCGCGCATTTCACCGCGCTTTCGCAGATCGGCCTGACCGAGGAGGGGCAATTCGCCGACGACCAGTCGCGCGTCATCGGCACGCTCTTCAAGCTCTACCCCTGGGAGGACATGCTGCGCGACGATTTCGCCGCGCATCTGCAATCCTCGGGCACCCGCTTCATCGAGCCGCCCTGGAAGGCGGTGCTGTCGAACAAGGGCATCCTGCCGCTCCTGTGGCAGATGTTCCCCGGCCATCCGAACCTGCTGCCCGCCTTCTTCCTGGCCGACGTGCAGGAAGCGATGGCGGGCGGCAGTCCCGCCCCCGATCTGGCCCCGGCCTTCGAGGCGGCGCGCGACACGCTGGCCCAGGGCCATGTCTTGAAGCCGATCTTCTCGCGCGAAGGCGCGGGGGTGGTGATCCGCGAGGCGGGCCGCGAGGTGGCGCGCACCGGCGACGACAGCTATTCGCATCACCCGATGATCGTGCAGGGCCTGGCCCGGCTGCCGGATTTCGGCGGCTTCCGCCCGGTCCTCGGCGCCTGGATCGTGGGCGAAAGCTGCTGCGGCCTCGGCCTGCGCGAGGACCGCTCGCCCATCACCCACAACCTGTCGCGCTTCAAGCCGCATTTCATCGAGGGCTGACCATGACCGAACGCCTCCCCCGCAAACGCTCGCGCCATGTCGCGCTGGTGCTGGCCGGAACCGCGACCCTGGCGCTGGCCGGCTGCGAGGACGACCGCATGGATGCGCAAAGCTTTCCCGACCTGGAAAGCTGCATCGCCGCCAGCAAGCAGGAAACCCTGTGGTTCACCGAAGAGGACTGCCGCAAGAACTTTGCCGCCGCCCAGCAGGAATTCCTGGAAACCGCGCCGCGCTACGAATCCAGGGAGCTGTGCGAACAGGAACATGGCCTGGGCAATTGCGGCGGCGACCCGGCCCAGCAGGCGCAGGGCTCGGGCGGCGGCTTTTCCTTCATGCCGCTGCTGGTTGGCTACATGATGGGCTCGATGCTGTCGCGCGGCGGCGGCATCTTCTCGCAGCCGATGGTGAACACGGCCGACGGGCGCTATTCGACGCCCAAGGGCGACCAGAGCTTCGCCAGCAACCGCGGCGCCGGCAAGGTGCCGGCCGCGACCTTCCAGCGCGCGCCCTCGACCATCGGCAAGCCGCCGATGTCGGCGGCCCAGGTCAGCCAGCGCGGCGGCTTCGGCGCCTCGGCCACCGCGCGTTCGGGCGGGCGCAGCAGCCTCGGCGGCTGACGGCTTCTTTCTTGCCCAAATATCCTCGGGGGTGAATTGCGGCCACCGGCCGCAAGAGGGGGCAGACAGCCCCCTTTTCCTTTCGCCGGCCTGCCTGCGTCAAGTTAACGCTAACATGAACCCTTGCGCAGCGGCGCGGAAAAGCGCAACCTGCCGCGAGATTTCCGCAAGAACGAGACCCGCCATGACCCCCGAACAGCAGTCCCAGAAGACCCGCGCGCTTTGCGAACTCGCCCCGGTGATCCCTGTCCTGGTCGTCGGCGACGCCGGCCGCGCCGAGGGGCTGGCCACGGCACTGGTGGCCGGCGGCCTGCCGGTGCTCGAGGTGACGCTGCGCACCCCCGCCGCGCTCGACGTCATCCGGGCGATGGCCAGAGTGCCGGGCGGCCATGTTGGCGCCGGCACGGTGCTGACCCCGGACGATGCGAAACGGGCCAGGGATGCCGGGGCCAGCTTCGCCGTCTCGCCCGGCCTGACCGAGCGGCTGGCGCGTGCCTGCGAGGATATCGGCCTGCCGCTCCTGCCCGGCGCCGTCACCGCCTCCGAGGTGATGCGGGCGATGGAACTGGGCTATTCCATGCTGAAATTCTTCCCGGCCGAGGCGGCGGGCGGGGCGAAATCGCTGAAATCCCTGGCCGGGCCGCTGCCGCAGGTCAGCTTCTGCCCGACCGGCGGCGTGACCTTGCAGAACGCCCCCGGCTACCTGGCCCTGCCGAATGTGGTCTGCGTCGGCGGCAGCTGGATCGCACCCGATGCCGAGCTGGCCGCCGGCGACTGGGCGGCGATCGAATCCCGCGCCCGCGACGCGCGCGCCCTGCGCTGAGGCGCAGCATGGCCATGGCGCTGACCGAGACCGACCCGATGCGCCGGGCCTGGCGCAATGTCGTCGTGCTGCTCCTGGCGCAGGCATTGCTCGGGGCGCAGATGTCGATGATCTTCATCGTCGGCGGGCTGGCCGGCCAGATGCTGAGCCCCAATCCCTGCATTGCCACCCTGCCCCTGTCGATGATGATCCTGGGCTCGGCGCTTTCCGCCCGGCCGCTCTCGGGCTTCATGCGCCGGCACGGGCGGCGGGCGGGGTTCCTCTTGTCCTGCGGCTCGGCGGCGCTGGGGGCGGGTATCGCCGCCTATGCCCTGGCCAGCGGCAGCTTCTGGCTGTTCACCGCCAGCGCGCTCTTTACCGGGGTCTACATGGCGGCGCAGGGCTTCTTCCGCTTTGCCGCCACCGATTGCGCCCCGCCCGAGTTCCAGTCGCGCGCCATCTCCTGGGTGCTGGCGGGCGGGCTTGCCGCCGCCTTCACCGGCCCGCTGCTGGTGCGCTGGACGGCGGAAGTGACCGCCATCCCCTTCCTGGCCACCTATGCCGCGATCATCGGGCTGAACCTGCTGGGGCCGGTGCTTTTCGCCTTTCTCGACATTCCGCGCCCGCCTGCCCCCGCCCGGGGCCACGCCCAGGGCCGGCCGCTGGGCGAGATTCTGCGCGTGCCGCAGATCGCCGTGGCGATGATCTGCGGCATGGTCTCCTATGCGCTGATGAACCTGGTGATGACCTCGGCGCCGCTGGCGGTGGTGGGCTGCGGCTTTGCCACCGCGGATGCGGCCAACATCGTCTCTGGCCATGTGCTGGCGATGTTCGCGCCCTCGTTCTTCACCGGCCACCTGATCGCCCGCTTCGGTGCCACCCGCATCGTCATGGCCGGCTTGGCGATCCTGGCCGGTGCCGGGGCGGTGGCGCTGTCGGGCGTTGATCTCGCGCATTTCTTCTTCGCCATGATCCTGCTCGGACTGGGCTGGAACTTCGGCTATATCGGCGCCACCGCCATGCTGACCCGCGCCTATCGCCCCGAGGAACGCGAGCGGGTGCAGGGCCTGAACGACGCCGTGGTCTTTGGCGGCGTCTTCCTGGCCTCGCTGTCCTCGGGCGGGCTGATGAACTGCATGGGCGGCTCGGCCCAGGCGGGCTGGAGCGCGGTGAACCTCGCCATGCTGCCCTTCCTGGTGCTGGCCGGCGGCGCGCTCTTGTGGCTGATGCTGCGCCCGCGCGAGGTGGCGCGGTAATACATCCAAGCCGCGGCAAAGGTCCGAAACTCAGCCTGGAAAGCCCGGAGCCTTCCATGGCAAGCTGCTGCTTCCCAATGCCATAATGACGTCACGCCTTGCGCAGTGCGATCACCGCATTCAGCCCGCCGAAGGCGAAGGCGTTAGACAGAACCGCCTCGACCCTGGCCTCGCGCGCCTCGTTCGGCACCACGTCCAGCGCGCATTCCGGGTCCGGCTCCTCGTAGCCGATGGTGGGCGCGATCACGCCGTCGCGCAGCGCCATGATGCAGGCCAGCAGTTCGACCGCGCCGGTGCCGCCGATCAGGTGGCCGTGCATGGACTTGGTCGAGGAAATCATCAGCCGGTCGGCATGATGGCCGAAGGCATGGGCCACCGCCGCGCATTCCGTCTTGTCGTTCGCGGCCGTGCCGGTACCATGGGCGTTGATATAGCCGACCTCGTCGGGGCGCATATGCGCGTCCAGCATGGCGCCGGTGATGGTACGCTCGGCGCCGATGGCCGAGGGCATGACGATGTCCTGCGCATCCGCCGACATGGAAAAGCCCACCACTTCGGCCAGGATGTCAGCGCCGCGCGCCACCGCGTGCTCCCAATCCTCGAAGACGAAGACCCCCGCCCCCTCGCCCTGCACCATGCCATTGCGGGTGGCCGAGAACGGCCGGCAGGCATCCTTGGACATGACGCGCAAGCCCTCCCAGGCCTTGACGCCGCCAAAGCACAGCATCGCCTCGGACCCGCCGGTCAGCATGACGGTCGCGGCGCCCGAGCGCACCATGTTGAAGGCCAGGCCCATGGCGTGGTTGGAGCTGGCGCAGGCGGTGGCCACGGTGAAGCTGGGGCCCAGCAGCCCGTATTCCATGCTCAGATGTGAACAGGCCGCGTTGTTCATCAGCTTGGGCACGACGAAGGGATGGACGCGGTTCTTCCCCTCTTCATAGACGGTGCGGTAATTCTCGTCCCAGGTGGTCATGCCGCCGGCGGCGGTGCCCAGCACCACGCCCGCGCGCAGGCCCAGCTCGCCCTCGAAGACCAGGCCGGACTGCGTCACCGCCTCGCGCGCGGCCAGCAGGGTGAACTGGGTGAACTTGTCATAGAGGACGATCTGCTGGCGATTGAAATAGGTCTCGGCCTCCCAGTCGCGAACCTGGCCGCCGATACGGATCGCCAGCCGCTCGACATCGCGGAACTCCAGCGGGCCGATGCCGCAACGCCCCTCGCGCATCGCCTCCAGCGTCGAGGGCACGTCGCGGCCAAGCGCGTTGATGGTGCCCATGCCGGTGATGGCGACGCGGCGCATGCCGTTGGCATGGCGCCCCATGATGACGCGGCCCAGCATGGTGCGGGCGAGCTTGGTCGCGTTCTTGACCTTGCCCTTGACCTTGCCGGGCTTGCGTTCGGATTTGGGCGTCTTGTCGCCCTTGGCCCTCTTGGCGTTCATGCCTTGTCAGCAACCAGCTTTTCCACGGCGCCGATGATGGCGCCGAGGCTCGAGATGTCGAAGTCGGATTTCTCGGGCTCGTTGGCGTTGAAGGGCACCGAGATGTCGAAGGCTTCCTCGATGGCAAAGATGGATTCGACCAGGCCCAGGCTGTCGATGCCGATCTCTTGCGGCGACATCTCGAGCTGCAGTTCGGAAGGATCCAGCATCGCCTGTTCTGCGATGATCTGGATGATGCGGTCG
This sequence comes from Paracoccus sp. P2, assembly GCF_046335115.1. NCBI lineage: Bacteria > Pseudomonadati > Pseudomonadota > Alphaproteobacteria > Rhodobacterales > Paracoccaceae > Paracoccus > Paracoccus sp. P2. The sequence goes on from NZ_JBGOSN010000050.1 coordinate 14,435, forward strand.
CGGATTTCTGTCATCTCGGCCTCCGTTCTGTCCCGGTCAGGGGCGATTACATGCGGGAATGCTATTCCACGCCGCCCTTGTCGAGCAGTTTCTTAACAGTTTCGCGAAGCTCGGCCACCTGCGCGTAAAGCCGTGGCAGGCGGCGGATGTTCTTCTGCGCCTCGACATGGGTCTCCATCTTGACCGCCGGGCTGCCCAGCAGCACCCGGCCGGCCGGCGCGTTGGTGAATATCTTGGTGGCGCCGCCCGCGATCACGTCGTCGCCGACGAAGATGTTGTCCGAGACGCCGACCTGCCCGCCCAGCACCACGCGATTGCCGATCCGGGCCGAGCCGGCGATGCCCACCAGGCCGCAAAGCAGGCAATCCTCGCCCACCACGCAATTGTGGCCGACCTGCACCAGGTTGTCGATCTTGGTGCCGCGGCCGATGCGGGTCGCGCGGATGGTGCCGCGGTCCACGGTGGAATTGGCGCCGATCTCGACATCGTCGCCGATCTCCAGCCCGCCCAGCGAATGGATGCGGGTCCAGTGCTGCTGGCGGATCTCGGACCGCTCGCCCAGGGATTGCCGGATTTCCTCGACGCCGGATTTCTCGGGCGTGACAAAGGAAAACCCGTCCGCGCCCAGCGAGACGCCGGGGTTCAGGATCACCCGGTCGCCGATGGTCACGCCATGGGCGATGCGCACCCCGGCATGGATCAGCGCATCGCGGCCGATCACCGTATCCGCGCCGATCGAGACATGCGAGGCGATGCGCGCCCCCGCCCCGATCCGCACCCGCGCCCCGATGACCACGAAGGGGCCGATGGCGGCATCCTGGGGCAGTTCGGCCGTCGGGTCGATTACCGCGCTGGCATGGATGCCGGGCGCGATGCCGGGGCCGGGATCGAAGGCACGGGTCAGCCCGGCCATGGCCAGTCGCGGGCGGCCGACCAGGATGGCGGCGCGCAGCCCCAGCGCCTCGGGATCGGCCCCCTCGGCCAAGAGCGCCATGCCGCCCGGCGCCAGCTTCTCGGCATAGGCGGGCGTGGTCGCCAGGGCGATCTGGTCCTCGCGCGCCTGGCCGGCCTCGGCCGCGCCGTTGACGATCAGGCTGCCCTCGCCCCAGAGACGGGCATCAAGTGCGCGGGCCAGTTCGGCGATGGTCAGTGTCATGCGGCTCCCCTTTGCTTGGGGTTCATCTATTCATCCGCGGCCGCGGAATCCAGCCCGGCCTTGACCAGCGCCGCATGCACCAGCGCATCACGGCCATAGATGTCGGGAAAGCGGCGGATCTGCCCGGTCTCGTCGGGGAAGGCGGTGAAATAGACCAGATGCACCGGCACCGGCGGGCGCAGGTTCAGATAGGTCTCGCGCCCGGATTTCAGCGCCTTGGCAAACACCGCCTCGGGGTTTTCGACCTGGCCCGTCAGCAGCTCATGCGCCAGGTCGATGGGCCGGCCGACGCGGATGCAGCCATGCGAATAGGCGCGGCTCGACTGGTTGAACAGATGCTTGGTCGGGGTGTCGTGCAGATAGATGTTCCAGGGATTGGGGAACATGAACTTGACCTGCCCCAGCGCATTGTCGTCGCTGGGTTTCTGCCGCATCCGGTAGGGAAAGGTCTTGGCCGTATACTTGCGGAAATCGATGCGGTCGCGCGGGATGACATTGCCCGCCCCATCCACCACGTCGAGATGGCCGACCGCATGGCGGTTGGCCTGCAGCCGCGGCAGGTATTCCTTGACGGTGATCGAGCGCGGCACGTTCCAGCGCGGGTTGACCACCATGTATTTCATCGTCTCGCTGAACTCGGGCGTCTCGAATTCCCGGTTGGCCTTGCCGATCACCACGCGGGTCTCGAAGATCTCGCGGCCGTTCTCGTAGATGCGGGCGTTGAACTCGGGCAGGTTCACCCAGACGTGGCGGGCGTTCAGGTCATGGCCGGCCATCCAGCGCATGCGCTCCAGCGCGACCAGGATCGCCTCGGACTCGGGGCCGGTGCCGCGGTTCAGCCGCGCCACCGTGCGCGGCCCGGCCACGCCATCCGCCGGCAGCCCCGCCGCCCGCTGATAGGCGGCGACCGCCTGCGCCAGCGCCCCGTCATAGGTCAACGGGCTGTCCTGGGGCGCCGCGGCGAAACCGACCGAGGCCAGGCGCACGCGCAGCGCCGCGACGGCGGGATCGCTGGTCCCCTCGCGCCACAGCCCCTCGGGCACCGGCGGCGCATCGGCGGGGGCCACCAGCTGCGACTGCCGCGCCAGCGCCTGACGCAGCGCCTCGTAGCGCGGATCCTGGGGCGGCAGGGTGGCCAGCATCGCCGCCGGATCGTCGGCGGCGGCAAAGGCGCGCAGCAGGTCGCCGGTGCGCGGGCGCTGCACCTCGCGCTTGATGCCGGGCTCGACCCTGCGCGGATCGAGGATCCCGCCCGTCACGTCGCGGCTCCAGTCGGCAAAGGCGCGGGCAAAGCGGATCTCGCCCTCGACCGTATCGGCGCCCGCATCGTCCAGCCGGCGCAACGCGGCCTGGCGATAGCGCGCGGCAGGCAGCCCGTGCGAGGCTGCCTGCCCCAGCGCCTCGATCAGCGCGGCCCGGCGCGGGGCCCCCTCGGCACCCGCGAAGATCGGCTTCAGCCCGTTGGTGCCATAGAAATCGGCCAGGCCTGGATGGTCGGCGACCCGCTCAGCCAGTTGCATTTCCGTTTCGGAAAAGCTCAGCCTCGGCGCCGGAAGCGCGGCCATGGGCGCGGCATCCAGCGCCTGGCCGGCGGCGGCACGCGGCATGGCCAGAACGGCCGCAACAACCATCACACGAATCAGCCCGAAAGAGCGCACCTGACATTCCCTTCAACACCTGCGGCAAATCTTCGCATCCGGGCGGATTCCGGTCCAGCGACGCAGGTTTTTTGTTGCATCACTGATGCAGCGTGAACACGGCGGCGCAGAAACATTCGCTTTGGTTCCGAATCACACGGATTTCGGCGGATTCTTGCCGAGAATGGCAGAACTTCGCCGCCTGCGGAACGAAAAGCTTCCCTCCGCTCGCGCGCTGGTGACATAGTCTTAACCGGTTCCGGCTAAACCGGAGCGCGCCGTTTCAACGGGCGGCAAGAACAACGAAAGCAGGACAGGCGATCTGACATGACGTTCGAATCTCTCTCGCGTCGGGGCATCCTTGGCGTCTTCGCGGCGACCACGGTGGCAGCAGCGCCGGTTATGGCCAATGCCTTCGGTCTGCTGCGAGGTGCCGGCGACATCCGCCGCATTCGCATGTATTCGGGGCGCACGGGCGAAAGCATCGACACGGTTTACTGGGTCGAAGGCAAGTATATCCGGGATGCCCTGAATGAAATCAACATCTTCATGCGCGACTGGCGAACCGGCCAGGCGATCGGAATCGACCCGCGCACGATCGACATCGCCGCGGCCTCGCACAGGCTGCTGCAAACCAACGAACCCTATATGATGCTGTCGGGCTATCGCTCGCCCCAGACCAACGCCATGCTGCGCTCGCGGTCCTCGGGCGTGGCCAAGAACTCGCTGCACATGGTGGGCAAGGCTGCGGACCTGCGCCTGAAATCGCGCTCGGTCTCGCAGATGTACAAGGCCGCGGCCGCCTGCAATGCTGGCGGGGTCGGCAAATATTCGCGCTCGAACTTCGTCCATATGGATTGCGGCCCGATCCGCCACTGGGGCGCCTGACTCGCGGCCGATCAATTTTCGGTGATCACGCAAAGACCCGCCCCTTTGGGCGGGTTTTCGTTTGCCTTTTCAGCGCAGCCGCGGCGGTGCCGAGGGATCGCGCCGCACCGGTTCGGGCGCGGGCGCAGGCGGCGGGGGTTCCATGACCAGCGCCCCGGTGGGCAGGTCGGGCTCGGCAAAGCCGATGTCCACGCCGCCGGGCAGCTCGGGCAGGAAGGCCAGCAACTCGGCCAAAGCCTTGGCCACCGCGGCCTGATGCGCCGGATCGACGCCGGCCAGGATCAGCGCATGGCCTTGCCGCCCGTCCTGCCATTCGGCGGCGACCAGCGCCAGCCGCCCGACCAGCCCGGCCATATCGCCCAGCCGCTGCGCCAGGGGCTCGGCCAGCAGCGCCACCGCCTCGGGCGAAGGCGCGCCCAGCCGTCGCGCGGCCTCGTCCGGCGCCATGCCGGGCCGCGCCTGAAGCGCCCCGACCAGCCAGCCCAGCACGCCCGCATCCAGCATCAGCTGCGAGGCATGGCCGGGATTGACCAGCAGGCCCCGCCCCTCCTCGGCCAGGGCCGCGGCCAGCACCCGGCCCGGCAGCGCGAGATAGGCGACCGGGCCGCCGACGAAACCGGCCAGCCGCTCCTCGCGGTCGCAAGCCAGGGCAAAGCGCCCCTCGGGCAAGTCGAACAGCCGCAATTCGGCGCGGTCGTCGGCCGGCTCGGCCAGCAGCGCCACGAAAAGCTCGGTATCGGCCAGGCGCGACAGGATGCGCGACCGGGCAGGCGCATCGGCCTCGTGAAAGGGAACCTGGCAAAGCTCATCCAGCGGGGTCATCGGCTTCTCTCATCAGGGCGGCAACGGCGGCGCGCAGTTCCGGCAGCAACTCGGCCTGGAACCAGGGATTGCGCCGCAGCCAGGCGGTATTGCGCCAGGACGGATGAGGCAAGGGGAAGATGTGCGGCGCATGATCGCGCCAGCCGGCGACGGTCGCCGTCACCCCGCCGCGCGCTGCGGCCCCCAGGTGCCAACGCTGCGCATGGCCGCCGACCAGCAGCGTCAGCTGCGGCCGCAGCTCGGCCATGACGCGCGCGCGCCAGGTCCGGGCGCAGATCGGCGGCGGCGGCAGGTCGGCGCCCTTGGCGTCATAGCCGGGAAAGCAGAAGGCCATCGGCACGATGGCGATCCGCGAGCGGTCATAGAACTCGGTTTCGGACAGGCCCATCCAGTCGCGCAGCCGGTCGCCCGAGCGGTCGGCAAAGGGTCGCCCGACCAGATGCACGCGCATGCCCGGCGCCTGGCCGACGACCAGGATGCGCGCGCCGGGGCGGAACCAGGCGACGGGGCGCGGGCTATGCGCGGTCGCCGTCACCGCAAAGCGCGGCGCACAGAGGCGGCAGGCGGAAATCTCGCGAAGGAGGCTGGGCAAGGCGGGCATGCCCGGCAGATAGGTACCCCGGCCATGGCAAAAAAGGGCCGGCATTCACGATATATAAAGCATTGATCGCCATGGTGGACAGCGCGACCCGCCCGGCATATTGTCCGGCCTGCCGCGGCCGGGGGTATTCGGCGCGCGGCGGGACTGTGTATGTCGTAACCATTACCATGCCGCGCCCGCGCGCGGATCAGGACGGCCAGATGATCGAATTCGACAATGTTTCCAAGTCGTTCTGGACCGGCATGCAACGCAAGGTGATCCTGGACCGCGCCTCGTTCCGGATCGAGCTGGGGCGGTCGATGGGCATCCTGGCCCCCAACGGTACCGGCAAGACCACGATCATCAACATGATGTGCGGGCTGGAAAAGCCCGACGAGGGCACGATCCGCAGCGAATGCCGGGTGTCCTTTCCGCTGGGCTTCATGGGCGGCATCACCTCGTCGCTCAGCGCCAATGAGAATGCGCGCTTCATTGCCCGCATCTACGGGCTCGACCCGGATTACGTCGAGGCCTTCTGCCGCTGGCTGACCGACATCGACGAATATTTCGACATGCCGGTCGGCACCTACAGTGCCGGCATGCGCGCGCGCTTCACCTTTTCGCTGATGCTGGCGCTGGAATTCGACATCTACCTGATCGACGAGGGCATGCCCAGCACCACCGACCCGGAGTTCAACCGCAAGGCCGGGACCGTGCTTTACGAACGCCTTCGGTCGGCGACAGTGGTCGTGGTGTCGCACCAGGCGCAAACCATTGAAAAGTTCTGCAATTCCGCGGCCGTCCTGCGCGACGGCAAGCTCTACCATTTTGAAACCCTCGAAGAGGCGAAGCAATATTATGACTACACCGCCTAAGGCGCGCGCCTATCGCACCCGCCGCGAGGAATCGGTGCTGGCCGTCGGCCAGGAACCCGCAGCGGCCGAAGAAAAGGGCAAGGCAAGGGTCGAAATCAGGAAACGCACCGAAGCCCCGCCCGCTGCGCAGGACATGGGGCAGCTTTTCGCCACCGGTGATGACGGCTTCGGCGACATGCGCTTTCCCGGCGCGGCGCCGCAGCCGGCCGATATGCCCAGGGACGGGGCGGCGCCGGATCAGCCCCCGTTGGCCGAGCGCATCGCCGCCGTGCGAGCCGAGAACCTGACCGATCGCCAGCTGCGCATGGCGCGCCGCATCGCCGCCATGCATGAGATCGAGGCGGCGTCGGATCACGAGGCGGTCGTCCTGCTGCGCGACCGCGGCATCGACCCGTTCCACCGCGCCTCGGTCAGCAAGATTCTGTCCGAGGAAGGGGCGCGCGCCCAGTCGGCGGCCTCGGCGGCCGGCACCACCATGCCGGTGCCGATGCGCGGGGATGGCTCCGGCCCCCGCCGGCGCGGGACCGAGATCACGCCCCTGCCCCCCGGCACGCCCAACCTGCCCTCGCGCGAGGAACTGACCGAGGACCGGCGCGCGGCCGAGATCATCCGCATCCAGCAGGACATCGCCCGGCGCAGGCGCCGCAAGCTTCTGATGCTGTTTGCGCGCCTGGCGGCCTTTGTCGGACTGCCGACGCTGATCGCGGGCTGGTATTATTTCTTCGTCGCCACGCCGCTTTACGCCACCGTCTCGCAATTCCAGATCCAGCAGGCCGAGCAATCAAGCTCGAGCGGGATCGGCGGGATTTTCGGCGGCACGCAGATGGCCACCAATACCGATTCGGTGTCGGTGCAAAGCTATCTGACCTCGCGCGATGCGATGCTGCGGCTCGACAGGGATCTGGGCTTCAAGCGGGCCTTCCAGGATCCGGCCATGGACCCGATCCTGCGCCTGTTGCCGGATGCGACCAACGAACAGGCCTACAGGCTCTATCGCAACCTGGTGAAGATCGGCTACGATCCGACCGAGGGCGTGATCAACATGGAGGTGATCGCCCCCGATCCCGAGCTCAGCCAGGAATTTTCGATGGCGCTGATCAAATATGCCGAGGGACAGGTGGACCAGATGACCGCGCGGCTGCGCGAGGACCAGATGAAGGGCTCGGTCGAAAGCTATCAGGATGCCGAGAACAAGGTGCTGCTGGCGCAGCGCCGCGTCCAGGAACTGCAGCAAAGGCTGGGCGTGCTGGACCCTGCGGCCGAAGGCAGCGTGATCATGAACCGCATCGCCGATCTCGAGCGCCAGCTGGCCGAAAAGAAGCTGGAACTGGGTCAGCTGCTCTCCAACCAGCGCCCCAATGCCAGCCGCGTCGCGGGCGTCAGGGGCGACATCGGCCGGCTGGAGGAGATGCTGGACCAGACCCGCAGCCAACTGACCGAAGGCAATACCGCCCGCGGCTCGCTGGCGACCATCTCGGGCGAGATCCGCATCGCCGAATCCGACCTTGCCACCCGGCAGGAACTGCTGGCCAATGCCGCCGCGCAGATGGAAACTGCGCGGATCGAGGCCAACAAGCAGGTCCGCTATCTTTCGCTTTCCGTCGCCCCGGTGCCCCCGGACGAGGCGACCTATCCAAAGGCTTTCCAGAACACGATCGTGGCCTTCCTGGTGTTTTCGGGCATCTACCTGATGCTCTCGCTCACCGCTTCGATCCTGCGCGAACAGGTATCCTCATGAATCATGTCCAGATCGGCAATGTCACCTTCGGAAACGATCGGCCCCTGGCGCTGATCGCCGGGCCTTGCCAGCTTGAAACCCTCGATCACGCGCTGATGATCGCCGAGACCGTGGCCGAGGCCTGCGCCAAGGCGGGGGCGGGCTTCGTCTTCAAGGCCAGCTACGACAAGGCCAACCGCACCTCGCTCAGGGGCCGGCGCGGCATCGGCATCGACGGGGGGCTGCGCATGCTCGAGGAGGTGCGCAAGCGCATCGGCTGCCCGGTGCTGACCGACGTGCATGACATCGAACAGGCCCGGCTGGCCGGCTCGGTGGTGGACGTGATCCAGATCCCGGCCTTCCTGTCGCGCCAGACCGACCTGCTGCTGGCGGCGGGCGAGACACCGGCGGCGGTGAACATCAAGAAGGGTCAGTTCCTGGCCCCCTGGGACATGCCCAATGTCGCCGAAAAGGTCGCCTCGACCGGGAACAAGCGCATCCTGCTGACCGAGCGCGGCGTCAGCTTCGGCTACAACACCCTGGTCGCCGACATGCGCAGCCTGCCGATCATGGCGCGGACCGGCTGGCCGGTGATCATGGATGCGACCCATTCCGTGCAGCAGCCGGGCGGTCAGGGCGGCTCGTCCGGCGGGCAGCGCGAATTCGCGCCGGTCATGGCACGGGCGGCGGTGGCGCTGGGCGTGGCCGGCGTCTTCATCGAGACGCATCAGGATCCCGACAACGCGCCCTCCGACGGGCCGAACATGATCCAGCTGGAGCGGATGCCGGCGCTGATCGCCTCGCTCATGCGCTTCGACGCGCTGGCCAAATCCGATCCGGTGATGGACTGATCAGCCGGCCGCAATGGCCTGGGCCGCGGCATGGGCCGAGGCCCAGGCCCATTGGAAATTATAGCCGCCGAGCCAGCCGGTGACATCGACCACCTCGCCGATGAAGTAAAGGCCGGGGACGGATTTCACCTGCATGCTCCGCGAATCGAGCGCACGCGTATCGACGCCGCCCACCGTGACCTCGGCCGTGCGCCAGCCTTCGCTGCCGACCGGGCGCAGGGTCCAGCGATTCACCCGCGCCCCCAGCCGCTCGAGCGCGGCATTGCCCTGGTCGGCCAGCCGCGCGCCCGCCAGCCCCGCCTCGGCGGCGATCGCCTCGGCCAGCCGGGCGGGCAGCCAGCGCGACAAGGCCGATCCCACGCCCAGCCGCCCGCCCTGGCCGCGGATCTCTCGCAGGCCCGCCGCGACATCCGTATCCGGCGCCAGATCCACGGCGATCTCCTCCCCCGGCCGCCAGAAGCTCGAAATTTGCAGGATCGCCGGTCCCGACAGCCCGCGATGGGTAAAAAGCAGCCCGTCGCGAAAGCGGGTGCGCCGCCGTCCCGCGCCATGGCTGACCTCGGCCGCGACCGACAATCCGGCCAGCGGCCGGCAAAGGTCCAGATCCTGCTGGGCGAAGGTCAGCGGCACCAGCCCGGCCCTTGGCTCGGCCAGCGCAAGCCCGAAACGGGCGGCGATGTCATATCCGATCCCCGTCGCCCCCATCTTGGGAATCGATTTGCCGCCCGTTGCCACGACCACACGCCGCGCCGCCAGCGGCCCCCGCGCGGTGGCGACGACGAAGCCGCCACCTGCCGGCTCTACCCCCGCCACGGCAATCCCAAGCCGCAATTCGGCACCGCGCATCCGGTGCAGCAGCATATCGATGATCTGTCGCGCGCTGCCATCGCAAAACAGTTGCCCCAGCGTCTTTTCGTGCCAGGCGATGCCCGCCTGCTCGACCAGGGCAAGAAAATCCGCCGGCGTGAAGCCGGCCAGGGCCGATGCCGCAAAGCGCGGGTTGCCCGAAACGAAGCGATCGAGCCCGGTCGCGAGATTGGTGAAATTGCACCGTCCACCGCCCGAGATGCGGATCTTCTCGCCCGGTGCGCGGGCATGATCCAGCACGACGATCCGCTGCGTCCGCTCGTCCGCCTGCCCCAGGATCGAGCCGGCGCAGAAAAGCCCGGCCGCCCCGGCGCCAAGAATGACTGTATCAACCTGTTCCATGGCGGGCCCATAGAACTCCGGCGCGAAAGCCACAAGATTTTTCCTTTTTGCCTCTTGCACCCCCCCGTCGGCTTGGCTAGATACGCCTCCACAAGTTGGGGCGTGGCCAAGTGGTAAGGCAACGGTTTTTGGTACCGTGTACCGTAGGTTCGAATCCTACCGCCCCAGCCAATTCATCTAAGTCAATAAGAAGATGATATTTTCTGTTCTCACGAACGGGATCTTTCCGGACCTTTTCGACGGAATAGCTTAGATTGGCTCGCGACCTGCTTCGTCATGGCGGTTGGGCGACGGAGAGGGTTATGCCCCAAGAGATGCCCCAGGGTTGCCCTCCTTCGGTTCGCTGTCTGGCTCCCCTCTTGGAACGANTCGTCATGGCGGTTGGGCGACGGAGAGGGTTATGCCCCAAGAGATGCCCCAGGGTTGCCCTCCTTCGGTTCGCTGTCTGGCTCCCCTCTTGGAACGAAAGAGTGATCGTCGGCATCTTCGATCTACCAAGCAATGCCGTCACGCCATCCCTTGTGCTGTCTTATTAGTCAGAACAGATAAACCTCTCTTGCAGCCAGGCAAGATGCCCAGCTAAGGTTTGCTGGAATTTCCATCTGTTATGTTGGAAGCTTCGCAAGCCTGCCGGGGTCGTGTCGCGAAGGCTGTGGAAATTCCCTGGCGGCTTGCTCCGGGCATGTGAAGTTGGCGCGGGTTAGGCCGCGAGGTCAATGGACATCGGCACGAGA
>NZ_JBGOSN010000051.1:0-24742 GCF_046335115.1 Paracoccus sp. P2
CGCCATCTCCGGGACCATTTCACAACGCTCGGCACGCTGAGGCCGAACAGAGACGCAACCGCGCGCACCGTCTCTCCCTCAGCAACGCGCGCAACAACGCGTGCCCGAAGATCGCTGGACAAAGGTCTCGCCATGCATGCCGGCCTCCTTTCCCAGCAGCCATGTCGAAGCAGACCACCCCCGATCTGGGAGCGCCCGATCCAGCCTGAAACGATCAGGCTTTAGGCGCTATTGGCACAGCCGAAAGCCGCCGCGCCGGGCCTTGATGTCCAGGTGCAGGTGGTCGTCATGCGCGGCATTGGCCCCGGGCCCGAGGACGGTGGTGAAATGCAGGCAGGCGGTGCCGCGCGCCGCGCGCTGGAAGGCCTCCTGCAAGTCGCCGTTGTCCTGGCGCGGGCCGACCTCGATGCGGGAGCCGTCGTCGAAGCGGAAGGCGGCGATGTCGAAAGCGTTGCCGAAGGCATGTTCCGACAGGCTCTCGCCCGCGGTCCCGACGGTCGGCCGGCATTGATAGGTCGAGCCCGGCTCCAGCGCCACCAGCCGCGGCTGGCCCGGCAGCAGCGCCGCGGCGGGGCGGACGAAATCGCGCAGCCAATGCGCCAGGTGCCGCGCCAGATCGCAGCGCATGGGCGCGCCGCCCGGAATCTCGATCCCCGGCAGGGGCTGGCGCAGCAGGACCGGGCGGTCGATGCCGCAATCGCGCTGATCGGGGTCGAGGATCGGCGGCGCCTCGCTGTAATCGGCGCCCAGCAGCGTCAGTTCCAGCAGGCAGGCGGAATGATCGAAATCGCTTTCGCGCAGGGTCGCACGAATCGGCGGGCCGGTCGGGGCAGAGGCTGCGGGTGCGGCCTCTGCTGCGGCGTTCTCCGGGGTCTCGGGCTCCGGGACGGGCTCGGCAGCCGGCTCGGGCGCTACCTCTGCCTCTGACTCTGCCTCCGCCTCGGGTTCCGGCCGGGGCGCGGGGCGGTCGGCGGCGGGATGGTCGGGACGCGGGGCAGGCGCATCCTGCCCCGATGCCGGGCCGGCCAACAGCGCGGCCATCGCCACCAGCATCGGCGCCAGCCCGCGCATCCTCAGGGCTGTCCGGCCTGGGGATACAGCGTCACGCTGCCCGGTGCCTGTCCGGGCAGGCTTTCCGGCAGCACCGCGTCCGAGGGGTATTCTGGCTCGTCCTGTGCGGGCAGGGTGGGGGCCGTCTCGGGGACCAGCGGCTCGTCCGGGGCCGGGCCGGCGGGGGTGATGACCAGCGGTTCGGGTGTGACCACGGTGGCGGCGGTTGCAGCGGCGGCCTCGGCCGCGGTCGCGGCGGCGGGGATGGCCATCGCCGCGGATGCGGGCGGCGGCAGCCGGTCGCCGCGGGCCGGCGGGCGGGTTCCGGCGATGGCCGCGACCGCCGCGGTCTGCGTCGCCGCCGCCACGGGCGAGATGCCGGTCACGTCGGCGATCCGTACGCCGGGGGGCAGGAACTCGACCGTCGTCACCTTGGGCTTGACCATATGCGCCAGTTCCCATGCGTCCCAGTTGGTCAGCCGCACGCAGCCATGCGACTGGTTCAGGAACAGCTGCGAGGGCGTGGCGGTTCCGTGGATGCCATAGGTCGGCTCGGACAGGTCGATCCAGACATTGCCGACCGGTCCGTTCGGTCCCGGCGGGATGATCAGCACCCGGTCGTTCTCGCCCTGCTTGAAGTTGCGATGCGGGTTGTAGGTATAGGTCGGGTTCAGCGCCACCGCGTCCACGACGTGATTGCCATGGGGCGAGGGGGTGTCGGACGAACCGACCGTGGCCGGGTAATCCGCGACCATGTTGCCCTTGGCGTCATAGGCGGCGACGCGGCGGGTTTCCTTGTCCACGATGATGCGGGTGACGGTGGCGCGGATCGGCTTGGCGGGCACGGTGGCATGGATCGTCTCGCCGGGCTGGAAGCGGGCGCCGGGGTTCAGCTTGGCCAGGAACTTTTCGTCCATGTGGAACCGTTCGGCCAGCTTTTCCAGCACGCTGGTATAGCCCTGCGAAGTCATCGCGGCCTTTTCGGCATAGTCCGGGGGGATGCGGTCCACCAGGCCGGCCGCGTCCTCCTCGGTGATGGTATAGGTCGTGGTCAGCGGCGCGGCGGCATAGCCCTGAAGCAGTTCCCAGACCGCGTGATCCATGCGCCCGGTCATCGGCAGGCCCGAGCGGCGCTGGAAGGCCATGATGGCGCTTTCGCTCATGCCGCCGCGCCAGCCGTCCACCACGCCGGGCGAGATGCCGGCGCGGTCCAGCAGGATCTGCACCTTGGCAGTCAGCGCGGATTGGCCCGCGGGCAGGTCGGTGCCGCCATAGACGGCCGCCTCGATCTCGGCCGGGGTGATCGAGGTCAGGGCGCGGGGCTTGGGGGGGGCTACGACCGGCGCGGCGGCGCCGGAGGCGGGCGCCACGGCCGCGGTTTGCGCCCAGCCGGCGGAAAGCGGCAGCAGCAGGGCCGCCGCGGCCAGGGAGAGATGCGAAAAAAGGCCCGCGCGGGGTCGGGTCGGGAACATGCTCGGAACCGTTCTGTTTGCCTGTGGTCTTCTGGTTTTGTCGGGCACATTTGGCCAAATGTGCCGCCCAAGGCAAGCAAGAGCCGGTCAACTCGGGTTGAACGCGTCCTTCAGATCGTGGCGGCGAAGCGGTGATGCTGCGGGAAATAGCGCCGCGTCAGCGAAACCGGCATGTTGTTCAGCCAGTCGATCCGTTCGGCCAGCAGGACCGGGTCGCCCGGCGCCAGTCCCAGCGCCTCGGCGATGAAGCCCGAACCGGCCAGCGTCGCCCCGATCGCCATGCTGGCGCGGTTGATCGGCACATGGCCCAGCAGCCATTCGCAGGGGCTCATCTGCATCAGCGCCTCGCGCGTCAGGCCGGGGGTGGCATAGTTGTTGATCCAGCGTTCCTCGCAGCAATAGGGCGCCTCGTCGGCGCTGAACCGGGCCCGGACCCGCAAGAGGCTGTCATCGGTGCGCAGCAGCATGGCCTGCGCGACATCCGCCGGGGGCGCGCATTCCTGATAGTCCAGCAACGCATAGCCATAGGCCTTGCCCGCCGCCTCGATCTCGCGCTTCAGCAGGAAGCGCACCATCTGCACGCGCGGATGCTGCGCGACGCGGGTTCCGACCTTGCGCCGGCGTTCCAGGACGCCGCTTTGCGCCAGGGTCTGCAGGGCGCGGTTCACGGTGGCGCGGGCGCAGCCGAACTCGGTCGCCAGTTCGGCTTCGGTCGGAATCAACTCGCCCTCGGGCCATTGGCCGTCGTGGATGCGGGTCAGAACCTCTTCCTGGACGGCCTGCCAGGTCATGTTGCGGTGCTTCCGGTCTTGTGCTTCGGCCGAAAGCGCCTGTGCCAGGTGGCGGGGAAGTTCAATCATCTCTGGAATATGTCTTTGTGTCGAGGTGGCGGCAGAACTCGATATGTCTGGAACAAGCGGTTTCGCGGCGTCGAGGCTGCAACAAGGCCGAAATCCATGTCTCGCCCGGCCGGAGACTTAAGTAAACTTATTGGTTTAGTTTTTGAGTGCAAATTCCCGTGAGGGTCAAGGGCAATCGCACGGATCGGCCGTGATCCGCCTGCCGCGGTTGACATTTTGCTGGCCGGACAGGACAAATCGGGCGATTCTCAAGAGGTGATGCCGTGTCGGAAGCTTCGATGTTCCGCGGCCAGGGCGTTTCCGCCACGGCCTGGACGGTACTGGTGGCGATCAGCCTGTGCCACATGATCAACGACATCATGCAGTCCATGCTGGCCGCGATCTATCCCTTGCTGCGCGAGGAATTCGCGCTGTCCTATTGGCAGATCGGCATGATGACCTTTGCGTTCCAGGTCACCGCCTCGCTCTTGCAGCCGGTGGTGGGCATGGTGACGGATCGCAACCCGATGCCGCGTTCGCTGGCGGTGGGCATGGGCTCGACCTTTATCGGCGTGCTGCTGCTGGCGCTCGCGCATGAATATTGGGTGCTTCTGTCGGGGGCGATGCTGATCGGCATCGGTTCGGCCGTGTTCCATCCCGAAAGCTCGCGCGTGGCCCGCATCGCCTCGGGCGGGCGATTCGGCACGGCGCAGTCGCTGTTCCAGCTGGGCGGCAATTTCGGATCGGCGCTGGGGCCGCTTCTGGCCGCCTTCATCGTGGTGCCGCTGGGCCGGCCCTCGGTCGCGATCTTCTCGATCGCCGCCATGGCGGGATCGGCGATCCTGTGGCGGATCGGCAGCTGGGCCGACGGGCGGCGCAAGGCCGCCGCCGCGCGTCCCGCCGAGGCCCTGCCATTCACCCGGCAGCGGGTGGCGCTGGCCATCGTGGTGCTGGCGCTGCTGACCTTCACCAAGAACATCTACACCGCCAGCATTTCCAGCTATTACACCTTCTTCCTGATCGAGAAATTCGGGCTCAGCACCCAGCATGCGCAGGTGATGCTGTTCCTGTTTCTGGGCGGCATGGCGGCGGGCGTCATGCTGGGCGGGCTGGTCGGCGACCGGGTCGGTCCCTTGAAGGTGATCTGGTTCTCGATCCTGGGCATCCTGCCCTTTACCCTGGTCCTGCCGCATGTCGGGCTGGTCGCGACCGGGCTTCTGACCGTGGTGATCGGGGTGATCCTGGCCTCGGCCTTTCCAGCCATCGTGGTCTTTGCGCAGGAGCTGGTACCGGGGCGGACCGGGATGATCGCCGGTATCTTCTTCGGCTTCGCCTTCGGCATGGGCGGGATTGCCGCCGCGGTGCTGGGGGTGATCGCGGATGCGAAGGGGATCGAATTCGTCTACCAGATCTGCTCCTATCTGCCGCTGATGGGTCTGCTGACCATCTTCCTGCCGCGGATGGGGCGTTTGTAGAGGCCGGGCCGGGGGCGCTGCCCCCGGACCCCCGGGATATTTGGGCAAGAAAGAAACATGACGACGACGATCAAGGCAAGGCCGATCACGGCCGAGGAATTCGCTCCCTATGGCGAGCTGCTGACCCCACGCGAGGCGCCCAGCAAGATGATCAATGCCGGGCGCTGCGAGCGCCATCACGCCCTGGCCACGGTCGAGCGCGGCGGCGGCGAGGCGATCATCTCGATCTTCCGCTCCGAGCCGGTGCGCCTGCCCTATGACTGCACCCTGCTGGAGCGGCATCCGCTGGGCTCGCAGGCCTTCGTGCCGCTGGGGCCGGATCCCTGGCTGTCGATTGTCGCCCCCGACGAAGGCGGCCGGCCGGGGGCGCCGATCGCCTTTCTGGTGCCGGCAGGCATGGGCGTGAACCTGCGGGCCGGGGTCTGGCACGGCGTGCTGACGCCGCTGGACCGGCCGGCCGATTTCCTGGTCGTGGATCGCGAGGGCGAGGGCGTGAACCTGGAAGAAGTCGAGATCGCCCCCGTCACCGTCGAGGCATGAGCCTGCCCGACTATTCCCTGGAGGATGCCGCGCTGCGTGGTGGGGCGCAGTTGGTTGCCGGCGTGGACGAGGTCGGGCGCGGGCCGCTGGCCGGTCCGGTCACGGCGGCAGCGGTGATCCTGGATGCCGCCTGCATCCCCGAGGGGCTGAACGATTCCAAGAAGCTGACCGCCAAGCGCCGCGAGGCGCTGGCCGAGCTGATCATGGCGCGCTGCGACTGGGCCGTCGGCCATGCCAGCGTCGAGGAGATCGACCGGCTGAACATCCTGCGTGCCTCGCATCTGGCGATGTGCCGGGCCATCGCCGGGCTGCGCCGGCGGCCCTGCCTGGTGCTGGTCGACGGCAACATGCTGCCGCGCGAGCTGGACCTGCCGGGGCAGGCGGTGGTCGGCGGCGATGCGCGTTGCCTGTCCATCGCCGCGGCCTCGATCCTGGCGAAACTGTTGCGCGATCGCATCATGGTGGATTTGGCGCAACAGCATCCCGGATACGGCTGGGAGGCGAATGCCGGTTATCCGACCCCGGCGCATCGCCGGGCGCTGCTAGATCTGGGCGTGACCCCATATCATAGGCGCAGCTTTGCCCCGGTCCACAAGATATTGTGTAAAGAAGAAATCGCAAGCCGTTGATTCGAAAAAGAATTTGACGGCGAATCGGCGGTGAATCATTATCGGCCCATCCAATCGGCAACCCAATAGCCGAAACCCGAGGCAGTGATGACCAAGCTTGACACCAAATCCCGCGCCGCGGCGCGAACCCTTCCGCTCAACCAGATTCTCGCCGGCGATTGCATCGAGGTCATGAATGCGCTGCCCGAGGCCAGCGTCGACCTGATCTTTGCCGACCCGCCCTATAACCTGCAGCTGAAGGGCGAACTGCACCGGCCGGACAATTCCCGCGTCGATGCGGTGGACGACCATTGGGATCAGTTTTCCGGCTTCACCGCCTATGACCGCTTTACCCGCGACTGGCTGGCGGCGGCGCGGCGCATCCTGAAGCCGGACGGGGCGATCTGGGTCATCGGCTCCTATCACAACATCTTCCGCGTCGGGGCCGAGCTGCAGAACCAGGGTTTCTGGATCCTGAACGACGTGGTCTGGCGCAAGGCCAACCCGATGCCGAATTTCCGCGGCAAGCGGCTGACCAATGCGCATGAGACGATGATCTGGGCCAGCAAATCCGAGGGCGCGAAATACACCTTCAACTACGAGGCGCTGAAATCGCTGAACGAGGGCGTGCAGATGCGGTCGGACTGGGTGCTGCCGATCTGCACCGGCTCCGAGCGGCTGAAGGATGCCGGCGGCGCCAAGGCGCATCCGACCCAGAAACCCGAGGCGCTGCTGCACCGCATCCTGGTCGGATCCACCAATCCCGGCGACGTGGTGCTGGACCCGTTCTTCGGCACCGGCACCACCGGCGCCGTGGCCAAGATGCTGGGCCGCGATTTCATCGGCATCGAGCGCGAACAGGCCTATCGCGAGGTGGCCGAGAAGCGGCTGGCCCGCATCCGCAAGTTCGACAGCGAGGCCATCGCCACCCTCAAGCCCAAGCGCGCCGAGCCGCGGGTGCCCTTCGGCCAGGTGGTCGAGCGCGGCATGCTGCGGCCGGGCGAGGAGCTTTATTCGCTCAACAACCGCCACAAGGCCAAGGTGCGCGCCGATGGCAGCCTGATCGGCAATGACGTGAAGGGCTCGATCCACCAGGTCGGCGCGGCGCTGGAAGGGGCTCCCAGCTGCAACGGCTGGACCTATTGGCATTTCCGGCGCGAGGGACGGATGGTGCCCATCGACATCCTGCGCCAGCAGATCCGCGCCGAGATGGAGGCCGACAAGGGCCGCGCCCACTGAGTTTCCCGGTTTCGCCAAGTCCCGAGGCTCCGCAAGCTCTGGTGCGGCCGGGACCGCCTTGCCCCGTCCTGCGGCATGCCGCCGGGCGGGGCCTTTTCTGTTGTGCCGGAACGGGCCTGGCCGGCGGCGGCGCTAGAGCGCGCCGCGCGGCATCGGCAGCTCGCCGCGGTTATAGGGCTGCCAATCGGTGATCTCGGGATAGAACTGCCGCCGCCAGGCCCGGACGCGGGGGTTCATCCGCCGCCGCCACAAGGGCGGAACCATGGCCAGGAAGGTCATGGCCGGATAGCCCATCGGCAATTGCGGCGCCTCGTCCTCGCTGTAGTTTTGCAGCAGAGGAAAGCGGCGGTCGGGCTTGTAGTGATGGTCGGAATGGCGCTGCAGGTTGATGAGCAGCCAGTTCGTTGCCGTGTGCGCGCTGTTCCAGCTGTGGCGCGGCAGCACATGTTCATAGCGGCCCTCGCCCAGGTATTTGCGCGTCAGCCCGTAATGTTCGACGTAATTGGTCAGCTCAAGTTGCCAGATGGCGATGAAGGCCTGCCAGAGGAACAGCAGAACCCCCTGCCAGCCGCCAAGCGCCGCCGCGAGCGCCAGCATCGCCAGTTGCAGCGCAGCGTAGCGCCAGAACGGGTTGCGGCGGTCGAATTTCGACCGGCCGGCGCGGGTCAGCCGCCGCGCCTCGGCCGCCCATGCGCTTTTCGGGCATTGGGCCAGAACGCGCAGGAAGAAGCGGAAGAACCCCTCGTTATAACGGGCCGAGACCGCGTCGCGCGGCGTCGCCACCCAGGAGTGATGCACCAGCAGGTGTTCGGTGCGGAAATGCGAATAAAGCGTCGAGGCCAGAAGCAGGTCGCCCATCCAGCGTTCCAGCCGGTTCTTCTGGTGCAGCAATTCATGGGAATAGACGATGCCGATGGTGCCCGAGGCCACGCCGACCCCGAAGAACAGCCCCAGTTTTTCCCAGCCGGCGAGGTCGCTGCGCGTGACATGCCAGATGGCGCCGAAGATCATCGCCGCCTGGATCGGGAACCAGATGATCGTGATGGCGCGATACCAGAACAATTGCGCCTCGGGGGTTTCGGTGTCGGGGTTTTCCTCGTTCGGGCCCAGGATCGCGTCCAGCAAGGTCATCAGATACCAGGCATAGACCGGCATCAGCAAAAACCACCAGCTGCCGAAACGCGCGGCAATGAGGAAAAGGGGAACCATGCCCAGCGAAAGCCAGAAGGGCAGGGCGTCGAGTAGACGGGAACGAAAAGCGGTTTGCATGGGTGGCAACGAAATGGATCAAACTTGATGCGGGCGTGAGCAGCCGGAAAAATGCATGTCGCGGGCAAGGCTGTGGCGGGTTTCACCATGCCTTGCCACGGCGACCGGTTGTCGCAGATCCGGTTGCGGCTTCGGGGCGGGCAAGCGCCCAGGCCTTGCGCATCAGCCCCGGAAGGGCGGCAGGTCTGAACTCGCTGAACGGCGCCAGACTGCCGCGCAGCGGCGCCGCGGTCAAGGGGGCGGACATCACCGTCAGGTCCAGCGCGAAATGGGTGAAGACATGGCGGACGAGCCCGATCTCCTGCCAGTCCGCCGGCGCGGGTGGCGGCAGGTCCGAGCCGTCCCAGCCGGTCGAGGGAAAGGCCAGCGTGCCGCCCAGAAGGCCCTTGTCCGGCCGGGTCTCGACCAGGACCGCATTTTCGGCAAAGCCGATCCAGACGATGCCGCGGCGCAGGGGCTTGGGCTTTTTCGGCGCCTTGCGCGGCAGGTCGGCGGCGATGCCCTGCGCGCGGGCCGCGCAATGGGGGAAGATCGGGCAGATGCCGCAGGCCGGGCTGCGCGGCGTGCAGATCGTCGCGCCCAGGTCCATCATGGCCTGGGCGAAATCGCCCGGCCGTTCGGGCGGGGTCAGGCCGGTGGCCAGCGCCACCAGTTCCGGCTTGGCGGCGGGCAGCGGGGTCTCGACCGCGAAAAGCCGCGCGACCACGCGCTCGACATTGCCGTCCACCACCGTCTCGGGGCGGTCGAAGGCGATGGCGGCGATTGCGGCCGAGGTATAGGCGCCGATGCCGGGCAGGGCCGCCAGCCCTTCGCGCGTGTCGGGAAACCCGCCCATGGCCGCGACTGCGCGGGCGCAGGCGACCAGGTTGCGGGCGCGGGCGTAATAGCCGAGCCCGGCCCATTCCGCCATGACCTGCGCATCCTCGGCCGCGGCAAGGTCGTGGACCGTGGGCCAGAGGCTGGTGAAACGCTCGAAATAGGCTTTCACCGCGGCGACGGTGGTCTGTTGCAGCATGACCTCGGACAGCCAGACGCGATAGGGATCGGCCGGGCCGCGACCGGGCGGCACGCGCCATGGCAGCACGCGGGCATGGCGGTCGTACCATGCCAGCAGCTCGGTCGGGATCACCCTGGGGTCACGCAATTTTCAGCCTCGTCTCTCTGGTATCCGGGCGCGCGGCGGTCCAGACTGCGCGCCAGATAAACCATATGGTCGCCCGATGGCCCAGAAGAAACCCGAAACCCAGCCCTGCCGCCGGATGCGCGGCTTCGAGACCGCGGCCCAGCTGGTCGCGCATCGGGTCAAGGCGGCGGGCGAAGGCCGGGGCTTTGCCATCGCCCGGCTGCTGACCCATTGGCCCGAGGTGGTCGGCCCCGAGCTTGCCGCCCATGCCCGCCCGGTCAGGATCAGCCACGGCAAGGGTTTCGGCGCCACGCTGACCCTGTTGGTGCCGGGGGCGCAGGCGCCCTTGGTCGCCATGCAGCTGGAACAGATCCGCGCGCGGGTGAATGCCTGTTACGGCTTCAACGCCGTCTCGCGCGTCGTGCTGACCCAGACCGCGCCTGTCGGCTTTGGCGAAGGGGCGGGGGGCTTTGCCGAGGGGCAGGCGGGGTTCCTGGCCGCGCCGCGCCGCGCGGCCGCGCCCGGTCCGCAAGACATCGCCCAGGCCGAGGCCATCGCCTCGGGCTTCGACAATCCGGCGCTGTCCGCCGCCATGCGGCGGCTGGCGCTGAACATCCTGTCCCGCCGGGACGCCAACGACCGAAAGGCCAATCCATGATGCTGCTTCGCCGTTCCCTGATCGCCGCCGCCACGGCCGCGCTGACCCTTTCCGCGCTGCCCGCGATGGCGCAAGAGGCGAAANAACATCCTGTCCCGCCGGGACGCCAACGACCGAAAGGCCAATCCATGATGCTGCTTCGCCGTTCCCTGATCGCCGCCGCCACGGCCGCGCTGACCCTTTCCGCGCTGCCCGCGATGGCGCAAGAGGCGAAACCTGCCGACAATGCCGCCGAGCAGATGCCCGAGGGCAAGGTTCTGCCCGACATCGCCCTGGGCCAGGCCGATGCGCCGGTCACGATCATCGAATATGCCAGCTTCACCTGCAGCCATTGCGCGGTTTTTCATGACGAGAACCTGCCCAGGCTGAAAGCGGAATATGTCGATACCGGCAAGGTGCGCTTCATCCAGCGCGACGTCTATTTCGATGCTGTCGGGCTTTGGGCCGGCATCCTCGCCCGCTGCGGCGGCGACGAGAAATACTACGCCGTCTCGGACCTGATCTTCGGCGACCAGAAGAACTGGCTGAACGCCAAATCGGGCGACGAGATCGCGGCGAACCTGCGCAAGATCGGGGCCAAGGCCGGCATGACGACCGAGCAGATGGATGCCTGCTGGAACGACAAGCAGAAGGTCGCGGACCTGGTCACCACCTTCCAGACCCATGCCACCGCCGACCAGATCGAGGGCACGCCGACCTTCATCATTGCCGGCGAAAAGGTGCAGAACCAGCCCTGGGCGGAGCTGAAGAAGATCATCGACGCCAAGCTGGCCGAGAAGGGCTGACCGCCGCTCCGGTGGCGCGGCCGCCGGGGTATTTGGAAAACGGTGAAGGCGGAAGGCCCCGGACCTGCTCCGGGGCCTTTCACAATCCCAGCGCGGCCAGCCGGTCGGCGAGCGGCGCCGGGTCGTCCAGTTGCAGCCGCACCGGCAGGGCCAGCACCTTGGGCCGGAAGCTGCGCGGCAGCCGCACGGCATCCTTTTCCGTCGTCACCATCTGCGCGCCGACCAGCCGCGATTCGGCCTCGAGCCGGGTCAAAAGCTGCGGGGTGAAGGGCTGGTGGTCCTCCAGCGCCTCGGCGCGCACCACCTCGGCGCCAAGGCCGCGCAGGGTGGCGAAGAATTTCTCGGGATGGCCGATGCCGGCAAAGGCCAGCACGCGCTGGCCCTGCCAGTCCATGCCGGTCTGCAGGGGCGCCAGCCGCCCGGTCAGGTGCGGCAGGGGCAAATGCGCGCCCCAGGCGGCGGCGAAGCGTTCCTGGGCCGGCGGCTCGCCGATCGAAAGCAGCAGGTCGGCGCGGGCCAGGCCGCGATCCACCGGCTCGCGCAGCGGCCCTGCGGGCAGGCAAAGCCCGTTGCCGAAACCCTTGGCCGCATCGACCACCACCAGCGCCAGGTCATGCGCCAGGGCCGGATCCTGGAAACCGTCGTCAAGCAGGATCGCCTGCGCCCCGGCTGCGATTGCCGCCCGTGCGCCCGCCTGCCGGTCGTCCGCGACCCAGACCGGGGCAAAGGCCGCCATCAGCAGCGGCTCGTCGCCGACCTGGGCCGCCTTGTGGCGCGCCTCCTCGACCCGCAGCGGTCCCTTTTCGCGGCCGCCATAGCCGCGCGAGACCACATGCACCGCCACGCCCCGGCCCTGCAAGAACTGGGCCAGCATGATGGCGGTGGGCGTCTTGCCGGTGCCGCCGGCGTTCAGGTTGCCGATGCAGATCACCGGCACGCCCGGTCGCATCCGGGGGCCGCGCGCCAGGCGGCGGGCGGTAGCCTGGGCGTAAAGCGCACCCAGCGGCGCCAGCAGGCGGGCCCGCAGCCCCGGCTGCCGGAACCAGAAATCGGGGGCGCGGCGGCTCATTGCGGGTTCTCCATGGCCTCGATGACCGTATCGGCGATGCGGCCCAGCACGGCGGCGCCGCCGGTGCTGACCGACCAGGCATTGCCGGCCAGCACCGCTGCCTGGTCCGGCGCCGACAGGTCCGCGACCGCGCGCGTCAGCCCCGCCGCCTCGGTCACCAGCCGCGCGGCCGCGGCGCCGTCGAGCTGTACCCATTCCGGCCCATGCGCCTCGGTCAGCGGGCCGTGGATGATGGCCGAGCCAAGTGCCGCCGGCTCGAACGGGTGGCGCGGCGCCAGGCCCGGACCGGGCAGAAGCGTGCCGCCCATGAAGCAGACCGGCGCCAGCCGGTACCACAGCCCCATTTCCTGCGTGTCCTCGGCGATCAGCAGGTGATCGTCCGGCGAGGGGTCTTCGTCGTCCGAGCGCAGCACCGCGGCCAGGCCGAGCGCCTCGACCTCGGCCCGGACCTGGGGGATCGTCCCGGCCGGCAGCCCGGCCAGGATCAGCAAGGCGCGGTGATTGTGATGCAGCGCGGCCTGATGGGCGGCCAGCGCCGCCCTGGCCTCGGGCAGGGTGGGACAGGCCGCCAGCCAGACATGCCGGCCGGCAAGGATCTGGGCCAGGGCGCGCCGCTCTGCCTCGTTGGCGGCCAGGGGCGGCCGGGTCTCGGTGATCGGGCCGGTCAGCTCGATCCGGGCGGGCGGGGCGCCCATCTGCCGGGCGGCGGCGGCGGCGGTCGCGTCCGGGGCGAGGATGCGGGCGATCTTGCCCATCAGCCCGCGATCGACCGCGCCGCGCCAGGTTCCGCGCCGGGCATGGGCCGCCAGCCGCGCCTCGCACAGGATGACTGGCAGGCGCTGCTCGGCCGCGCCCGAGATCAGCGAGGCCGGAAGCTGGTCGCCCAGGACCAGCAGCACCCGCGGTTGCAGCGCCCGGATCATCTCGCGCACCGAGGCCGGATCGCGCGGCCGCGGCAGGAAGACGGCGCGCAGCCCGGCAGGCAAGGCGTCGGGGGCCAAGGGCGCGCCCAGAAAGGCAAAGCGCAGCCCCGGTCGCCGCGCCAGGAGCGCCCTGACCAGCGCGCCCGGCTGCGGCGGTTCTTCGGCCTGTTCGGCAAGATGCACCACGACCAGCGGCCCTTCGCCCGGCGGGGCATCGACGGGCTCGACCGGGCCGCCGGCCAGCGCCGCGCGGCGGCGCAGGTGCAGCCAGAGCGCCAGGGACGCGGTGGCATCGGCGGGCGGCATCGCGATTCGCGGGCGCCTAGCTGCCCAGTTCCTCGGTCGGGCTGACCTCGCGCTCCTCGTCGCGAAGCCGGTGCAGGTGGGCGATGAAATAGCGGGTATGGGCGCTGTCCACGGTGCGCTGCGCCTCGGCCTTCCAGGCGGCATGGGCCTGGGCGTAGTTCGGAAAGATGCCGACGATATGGATGTCCTTGGTGTCGCGGAACTCGGTGCGGGTGGGGTCGACAAGTTCACCGCCGAAAACGAGGTGGAGGCGCTGTGCCATCATGTTCTCCTGGGTTCGGATTCCGCCGCGAACCTATCCGAGCCGGGCAGGGGAACCAAGGCGATTTGTTTAAAATCGCCCGCGCTTGGCGTTTGCTGCGAAAGCGGCGCCGGATTAGGCATCTTGCGGTGCAAGCCGCACCCCCGGATGGGCCCGAGCGTGGTGGTCAGGGCTGTTCGGGCGGCAGGGAAAGGCGAACCGGTGCGCCTTTCCCTGCTTCTTTTTCGGATTGCGGGGCAGGGGGCGGCTGGTGCTTGCAACGAATATGCCGCCGGCAGGGCTGGAAGGGATTGGCGGTGCGGATGGGTCGATGGCAGGTCGCAGGACCACGAGGGGGGGGATATGGTGCGGGCGGCGGGACTCGAACCCGCACAGGCTTGCGCCCCAGGGAGTTTAAGTCCCATGCGTCTACCATTCCGCCACGCCCGCGCCGGGCATTGGCTAGCGGGCGGGCGGGGGATTGGCAAGCCTCGGTCGCCGCTGGTGCCGCAGGGCGCGGGCTCAGAAGCTGCGGGTCGGCCGGTCGAAGACCTTGCGCCCCATCAGCGAGCCGACCAGATCCACCATCAGCTTGGCGGTGCGGCCGCGCTCGTCCAGGAACGGGTTCAGCTCGACCAGGTCGAGCGAGGTCATCAGCCCGCTTTCGTGCAGCAGTTCGCAGACCAGATGCGCCTCGCGGAAGGTGGCGCCGCCGGGGACGGTGGTACCGACGGCCGGCGCGATCGAGGGGTCGAGGAAATCCACGTCCAGGCTGACATGCAGCATGCCGCTCTCGGCCCGGACCCGGTCCAGGAATTCGCGCAGGGGCGCGATGATGCCGCGTTCGTCCAGCACGCGCATGTCGTTTACCACGATCTCGGTCTCGCGCAGCGCGGCCAGTTCGGGGCCGTCCACGCTGCGGATGCCGAACATGCAGATGTTGCGGCCCGGGATCGGCGCCGGAAAGGCGGGGAACGGTTCGAATCCCGGCCGCCCCGAGGCATAGGCCAGCGGCGTGCCGTGCAGGTTGCCCGAGCCCGTGGTCTCAATGGTATGAAAATCGCTATGCGCGTCCAGCCACAGCACGAATTGCGGCCGTCCCGCCGCGCGGGCATGGGCCGCCACCCCGGCGAGGGTGCCAAGCGCCAGCGCGTGGTCGCCGCCCAGGAAGATCGGCATCCCCTCTTCCATCGCGGCGCAGCCGGCGGCACGCAGCGCCTCGGTCCAGGCGACGATCTCGGGCAGGTGATGGACGGCGGGGTTGGCGCAGGTCTGGCCGCGGCCGGCGGCGGGGCGCAGGTCGCCGCGATCCTCGACCGTATGGCCCAGCTCGGCAAGCGTCGAGGCCAGCCCCGCCACGCGATAGGCGGCCGGACCCATCAGGCAGCCGGGCCGCCGCTGCCCCTCGTCCACCGGGGCGCCGATCAGGATGCAATGGGTCATGCGCGTTCCTTCCTGTCTCCTGCCTTCCGAAAAGAACATGCCCGGCGGTGGAAAGTCCACAGCCGGGCAGGCAGGCGTTTCGGGAAAAAAGGGACGCCTAGAAGTTCGCCGTCAGGCCCAGCCAGAGGCGGCGGCCCTCCTGGACGGTGTTGAACTCGGCCTCGCGAACCTCTTCGTTGAAGACGTTGTAGACGGCCGCGTTTAGGGTCGCCATCTCGTTGATTCTGTAGTTCGCGCCGATGTCGACCGTGGTGTAGGGTGAATATTTGCGCCCGGTCTGGCCGTTGATCTCGACTTCGCGGCCGTTGCTGCCGATGCGCAGACCCGAGGCGATTTCCGAACCGTGATAGTTCGCCGACAGCCAGCTATCCAACCCTTCCACCGGGGTCATCCAGTCGAAACGCAGGCTGGCCATGTGTTCCGGCGTGCGCGCCAGCGGGAAGCCTGCAAATTCGCCGGTCTTCTGCTCGGACTTCGTGTAGGTATAGGAGGCGCGCGCCGACAGGGTCGGGGTGATGTCCCAATCGCCTGCCAGTTCCAGGCCGCTGATCTCGGCCTCATCGACGTTGAAGTTCTGGATAACGCGGCGGTAATACAGCCCGCCGTCAGTCCCGAGATACTGCGGTCCCCCAGTCCAGTATCCGTCTTCAATGCCATTGGCCGGGTCGTTGTCGCCGACACCCAGGCTTTTTTGCTGAAGCTTGTTGTCGAACTTCGTATGGAAGGCCGTGGCGCTCAGGGTGAAGGCGTCGGCCTCATAGACGGTGGACAGCTCGAAGTTCAGGGTTTCTTCCGGCTTCAGGTTCGGGTTGCCCAGGATGACGGCGCAGGAAGGCGGCGTGTTGCTGGCGCAGCCGGCGCCGCCGCTGGTATAGGCGTAACCAGGAATGATCGAACGCAGCTCGGGCGTCTTGTAGCCGGTCGAGATGCCGCCCTTCACGGTCAGGTTCTCGGTCGCGTTCCAGACCCCGTAGATACGGGGTGCGACATGGCCGCCATAGAATTCGTTGTCGGTATAGCGCAGCCCCAGGGTCAGGGCGAAATCGTCGCGCAGACGCCATTCGTCCTCGACATAAAGTGACCATTCGTCGCCCTGGAACTTCTCGTCACGGGGATCCTCGCCCGGAGCCACGGCGCCGGGGTTCTGGTCGGTGATTTCGGTGCGGATGAATTGCCCGCCAACGGTCAGCCGGTGTTCGCCGTTCCAGGACAGGGTCCGGGTCGCTTTGCCGTCCAGGACCGAGTTGCGTACTTCCGGCGAGCGCAGGTTCTCGACGAAATCGGCGCCGGCCGCAGTCCTGCTGTAGGAGGTGCGTTCGCCGGTTTCCTGCGAGAAGCTGAGCTCGGTATCCAGATCCGCAAAGCTGCCCTTGTGGGTCAGCGACCAGTGGTCGCGGTCATGGTCGCGATAACCCAGGTCGCCATAATCCTCGGCGGTGATCTGGGTGCGGCCGGCCTCCAGCAGCACCTGGTTCTGGTCATCTACGTGCCAGGTCAGCCGCGCGCCCAGGTCGTAATCGTCCGATCCGCCGGGACCACCCGAAATCGACGAGGCGTCCTGGTCGAGCTTGCGACCCCAGACTTGCAGGCCCAGCACGTCGGCGACCAGCGGGCCCGAGGCGTAGAACGAGGTCTGCCGGCTGTTTTCGAAGCCTTCCTCGTCCTGGACGACCGTCTCGACCGAGACTGAGCCGGTCCAAGTGTCGGCGACCGGCTTGGTGATAATGTTGATCACGCCGCCCATGGCATCCGAGCCGTAAAGCGAGGACATCGGCCCGCGCACGACCTCGATCCGGTCGATGGCGGCGATCGGCGGGATGAAGCTTTGCTCATAGCCGGCATTGCCGTTTACACGCGAATCGCGGGTGCTCTGGCGTTTGCCGTCCACCAGGATCAGCGTGTATTGCCCCGGCAGGCCGCGGATGAAGATGTCCGATTCATTGGCGGTGCCGGTGGTGACGACGCCCTGCACCTCTTTCAGCGCATCGGTCAGGCTGGTGAAATTGCCCTTTTGCAGTTCCTCGGCGGTGATGACCGAGATGCTGGCGGGCGCTTCCTTGATGTTCTGTTCGAACCCGGCGGCGGTGATGACGATGTTGTCCAGGACGACTACATCGGCATCTTCCGCTTGCGCCAGGGCCATCGCAGGCACGCAAAGCGCCGTCAGCGACAGCAGGGCCGCGCGCATGTTGCGGCTACCGCAGGCGCGGGCTGGGGGAAATACGGGAAAGGACGGCATCGACACCTCTCGACAACAGGAACAGGTTTTTGCCTGGGCCGAGAGGGCGAGAGGGGAATGCCGTGACCTGGGTAGCTGCCGGCGGTTAATCAGCCACCCTTTCCCAGGACAAGGGACCATCCCGCCCAGGAAGGACTCTGTGGCGCGAATGCCACAGAATCGCGTCGCCTTGCCGCAAGGCGTGGAGCAAGGTCAGCCGCGGATGCCCTTGAAGCGGTCCTGCCATTCGTCGCGTTGCTCGTCGCTGATCTTGGCGAACAGCACATCGGGCACGGTGAAGGCATGGCCGGCGGGCAGGGCCTCCAGCGCGGCACGGACATCGTCGGGCCAGATGCGGTCCTGGGTCCGCATCGCCGCCAGCATCGCATCGACCGCAAAGGGGATGAAGGGCGCCGACAGCACCGCGTAAAGCCGGATCAGGTTCAGCCCCAGCCGCACCTGCATCGCCGCGCGGTCCGGTTCGGTCTTGAAGGTCGACCAGGGTGCCGCCGATTGCAGGTATTCGTTGCCGAGCACCCAGATCGCGCGCAGCTCGGCGGCCGCCTTGCGGATCTCGATATGGTCCATGAAGCCTTCATAGGCGCGGATGCGGGCGGTCAACGCCTCGACCAGCGCCTCTTCCTCGGGGCCGTAGCTGCCGCCCTCGGGGATGGTCTCGCCGAATTTCGAGCGGCAGAACTTGGTGATGCGGCTGACGAAATTGCCCAGCACGTCGGCCAGATCCTTGTTCACCGATTGCTGGAAATTCTCCCAGGTGAACTCGCTGTCGCCCGATTCGGGGGCGTGAGAGAGCAGCCACCAGCGCCAGTAATCGGCGGGCAGGATCGACAGCGCCTGGTCCATGAACACGCCGCGTCCCTGGCTGGTCGAAAACTGGCCGCCGTCATAGGTCAGGTAGTTGAATGACTTGATGTAGTCGACCAGCTTCCAGGGCTCGCCCGAGCCGATGATCGTGGCCGGGAAGCTCAGCGTGTGGAAAGGCACGTTGTCCTTGCCCATGAACTGCGTATAGGTCACGTCCCCGGCACCCTCGTCGAGCCGCCACCAGCGGCGCCAGGCGCTGTCGGGCTCGCCGCGCTTGTCGGCGCCCTCGGCGGTGGCGGCGATGTATTCGATGGGCGCGTCGAACCAGACGTAGAAGACCTTGCCCTCCATCCCCGGCCAGGGCTGGTCGCCCTTCTTCACCGGGATGCCCCAGTCGAGGTCGCGGGTGATGCCGCGATCCTGCAAGCCGTCGCCGTCGTTGAGCCATTTCCGCGCGATCGAGGTGGTCAGGATCGGCCAGTCGGTCTTGCTGTCGATCCAGGCGGCGATCTGGTCCTTCAGCGCGCGCTGGCGCAGGTAGAGATGCTTGGTCGCCCGCACCTCAAGGTTGGTCGAGCCGGAAATCGCCGAGCGCGGCTCGATCAGGTCGGTCGGATCGAGCTGCTTGGTGCAGTTCTCGCACTGGTCGCCGCGCGCCTTGTCATAGCCGCAGTTGGGACAGGTGCCCTCGATATAGCGGTCGGGCAGGAAGCGGCCGTCGTCGATGGAATAGACCTGCCGCTCCTCGACCTCGGCGATATAGCCGTTCTCGTCCAGCTTGCCGGCGAAATGCTGGGTCAGCACATGGTTGCGTTCCGAGGACGAGCGGCCGAAATGGTCGAAGGACAGGCCGAAATTGCGCGCGATTTCCGCCTGGATCTCGTGCATCTCGGCGCAATAGACGGCTATCGGCTTACCGGCCTTGGCGGCGGCAAGCTCGGCCGGGGTGCCGTGTTCGTCGGTGGCGCAGATGAACATCACCTCGTGGTCGCGGCCGCGCAGGTAGCGGGCATAGAGATCCGCCGGAAGCTGAGAGCCGACAAGATTGCCGAGGTGCTTGATCCCGTTGATATAAGGGATCGCCGAGGTGATGAGATGCCGCGCCATGATCCGGTCCTATTATTCTCTGGCGCTTCTTTATCCAGCACCGGCGGCGAAGGCCAGCGGTTCGCACGGTTTTCGCCGCGGGCCGGGCCGCGGGGTCAGCAGGGGGCGTCCCGGCAGGCCAGCGCCTTGCGGATGACATCGGGCACGCTGGCGCTGAGCGGCAGGCGGCCGGCCAGGATGTCCGCAACCGCCACCCAGCGCGCGTCCAGCGCATCGTCCGCCGCCACCGGCTCGCCCGCGACATGGTCGCAGAGCACCGCCGCCAGCAGGAAGTGAAAGCGCAGTGCGCCGTCCGCGCCGCGCTCGATCACGTCGATATTGTCCAGATAGGCGCGGGGCCGGCCGGTGATGCCGGTTTCCTCGGCCAGTTCGCGGGCGGCGGCGGCCAGCGCGGTCTCGCCCGGCTCGACATGGCCGCCGGGAAAGCCCCAAAGCCCGGCATCGGGCGGGTTGCGGCGGCGCACCAGCAGCGCGCGGGCTGCGTCGCCGCAGCCGTCCAGCGTGACGGCCAGCGCGGCGAGCCGGGGAAAATCGGGCACCTAGCGCCTGCGGTCGCGGCGCGAGCTCATCGGCTGGAAGGCCACGCCGACATGCGCCTCGCAATAGGGCTTGCCGGGCATCGAGGGCAGGCCGCAGAACCAGAACTTGTCGGTCGCCGGGTCGCCGATCGGCCATTTGCAGGTGCGCTCGGTCAGTTCCATCAGCGTCAGCTTGCGGGCGCGCTTCTCGACCTCGCGGACCGAGGCCAGCGCCTCGGGGCTGATCTCGTTGGCCGAGGGCTGGGGCGGCAGCGGCTGGCCGGCCGGCACGATGGGCCGGCGGTTGAAGCTGGCCGGCTGCGGCGCGGGTTCGGGCGCCGGCGCCGGCGCGGGGGCGGCCGCTGCGGCGGGCTTGGGCTCGGGCGCCGGGGCCGGCTCGGGGGCGGGCTTGGGCTCGGGCGCGGGGGGTGCCGCGGTTACGGCGGGCTTGGCGACGGGTTCGGGTGCCGGATCGGCGCCTTCCTCGGCGCGATTCGACAGGCCCAGGCGATGCACCTTGCCGATCACCGCGTTGCGGGTCACGCCGCCCAGCTCCTTGGCGATCTGGCTGGCCGACTGGCCTTCGGCCCACATGCGTTTCAACGTCTCGACGCGCTCGTCGGTCCAGGACATGGCTTGCCTTTCCTGCGCCGGGATGCGTCCCGGCGCTCTTCGTGCTAGTGGCTTCAATTCCGCAAGACCCGGCCTTAAATCCGGGGATAGCCAGATTTACCCATCCGAGCCCGCAAATTCAAGGAGCCCCGATGCAGCCAGACCCGACCAGCCCCGGATTCCGCCAGATGGGTGTGCGCCGCTTTGGCCGGGTGAACTGGCTGGGCCTTTATACGCTCAGCCGGCGCGAGATCATGCGCTTCATGAGCGTCTGGCAGCAGACCATCTTTGCGCCGCTGATGACCTCGGCGCTGTTCGTGATCGTCTTTGCGCTGGCACTGGGGCAAAACCGCGGCGAAGTCATGGGCCTGCCCTACCTGGCGTTCCTCGGCCCCGGCATCCTGATGATGACGGTGATCCAGAACGCCTTCGCCAATACCTCCTCCAGCATCATCTCGGCCAAGATGCAGGGCAATATCGTCGATACGCTGATGCCGCCGCTCTCGGCGGGCGAGATCCTGGCCGGCTATCTGATCGGCGCCGTGGCGCGCGCGCTGATCGTCGCCGCCGCCATCGCCCTGGGCATGGCACTGGTCATCGGGCAGGGGGTGGCGCATCCCTTCTGGGCGCTGACCTTCATCGTGCTGGGCGCGGCGCTGATGGGCGGGCTGGGGCTGCTGGCCGCCATCGTGGCGCAGAAATTCGACCAGATGGCGGTCATCACCAATTTCATCGTCACGCCGCTCTCGTTTCTGTCCGGCACCTTCTATTCGGTCGAGGCGCTGCCCGAGCCCTTCCGAGCATTGGCGCATTGGAACCCGATCTTCTACCTGATCGACGGCGCGCGCTACGGCATCGCCGGGGTTTCCGACGCGCCGGTGCTGCGCGGGCTGGCGGTCTGCGCGCTGACGGTGGCGCTGGTGCTGTTCACGGCCTGGCGCTGGCTGGCCTCGGGCTATCGGATGAAGCCCTGAAAACCCCGTTGCATGGGACACGCTTCCGCGCTATGCGACGAAGCATGATCACGCGGACCATCCAGATCGCCCGTCCCCGACGTTGACGCCCTCAACGTCCGATCCCGCCTGCCTTTCCGCCTTTCCGTCAGCCATGGTGCCGCCAAGCGGCCGTTCCCAGAGAGGGTAACTCCATGATTTCGCACGTCCTGCCGACCTATAACCGCGCGCCCATCGCCTTCGAGCGGGGCGAGGGCTCCTGGGCCATCGCGACGGACGGGACGCGATACCTGGACCTTGGCGCCGGTATCGCGGTGAACGCGCTGGGTCACGCCAACCCCGACTTGGTCGCCACACTGACCGAGCAGGCGAACCGCATCTGGCATGTCTCGAACCTCTACCAGATCCCCGAGCAGGAGAAGCTGGCGGACCTGCTGGTCGAGCATA
Source organism: Paracoccus sp. P2 (assembly GCF_046335115.1). Classification (NCBI taxonomy): domain Bacteria; kingdom Pseudomonadati; phylum Pseudomonadota; class Alphaproteobacteria; order Rhodobacterales; family Paracoccaceae; genus Paracoccus; species Paracoccus sp. P2. The sequence continues at coordinate 21,721 of NZ_JBGOSN010000051.1, forward strand.
CCTTCGCCGATACCGCTTTCATCACCAATTCCGGCACCGAGGCGGCAGAGCTGGCGATCAAGATGGTGCGCAAGTACTGGCACGAGCAGGGCGATCCCGACCGCTACGAGATCCTGACCTTCGAGGGCGCCTTTCACGGCCGCTCGACCGGCGCCATCGCGGCGGCGGGTTCGGAAAAGATGGTCAAGGGCTTCGGCCCGCTGATGCCGGGCTTCCGCCAGCTGCCCTGGGGCGACATGGAGGCGCTGAAAGCCGCGATCTCGGACCGCACCGCCGCCGTCATGCTGGAGCCTGTGCAGGGCGAGGGCGGCATCCGCCCGCTGCCCGATGCCGACCTGCGCCTGATCCGCCAGCTTTGCGACCAGACCGGCGCGCTGCTGGTGCTGGATGAGGTGCAATCGGGCATGGGCCGCACCGGCAAGCTGTTCGCGCATGAATATGCCGGCATCACCCCCGACATCATGATGATCGCCAAGGGCATCGGCGGCGGCTTCCCGCTGGGCGCGGTGCTGGCGACGGAAAAGGCCGCCGCCGGTATGGCCGCGGGTACGCATGGCTCGACCTATGGCGGCAATCCGCTGGCCTGCGCGGTCGGCGCCAGGGTGATGCAGATCGTCGCGGCGCCCGAGTTCCTGGCCGAGGTGAATCGCAAGGCCGCGCTGTTTCGCCAGAAGCTCGAGGGGCTGGTGGCCGCGCATCCTGATGTCTTCGACTTCGTACGCGGACAGGGGCTGATGCTGGGCCTGAAATGCAAGGTCGCGCCGGGCGACCTGGTCAAGGCCGGCTACGGCGAGCATATCCTGACCGTGGCCGCGGCGGACGATACGCTGCGCCTGCTGCCGCCGCTGACCATCAGCGATGAGGAGATCGCCGAGGCGGTCGTCCGGCTGGACCGGGCGGCCGGAAGGATCGATGGATAGGTTCGGCTTCCGGCCGGTCACGCGCGCCGATCTGCCCATGCTGGCGGATTGGCTGCGCCAGCCCGAGGTCGCGCGCTGGTGGCGCGGGGCCGAGAAGGAGCTGGCCGGGATCGAGGAAGACCTGGACGAGCCGGCCATGCGGCAATGGCTGGCGCTGATGGACGGCGCGCCCATTGCCTATGCGCAGTTCTATCCGGCGCATCACTGGGGCGCGCCGCATTTCGCCGGCCTGCCGGCCGAGGCGCTGGCGATCGACTGTTTTTCCGGGCCCGGCGGCTTCGGCCATGGCGGGCTTTGGCTGCGCGCCCTGGCCGACACGCTGCTGGCCGAGGCGCCGGTCCTGGTCATCGACCCCGAGCCCGACAACCTGCGCGCCATTCGCGCCTATGAAAAGGCCGGCTTTCGCGGCGAGGAGCTGCGTCCCTCGGAGGATGGAACTCCGGCGCGCATCATGACGCGGCACCGATGAGGAGAGGCCGATTTCCGTCACGACGCGGGGCCTTTGGCCTTGACCTCCCCCAGGCAAAGCGGCTTGCTTGCCGGACCAATCCGAAAGACAGTCACACATGAACAGTTTCCTCGACATCCATACCACCGACAGGTCCGATCTGCGCGACATGATCGATTCCGCGCGCCGGATGAAGGATGCGCGCAACGGCCAGCCCAAGGGTGCGCCCGACGCCGATTTGCCGCTCAGGAACCGCATGGTGGCGCTGATCTTCGAAAAGCCCTCGACCCGGACCCGCGTCAGCTTCGACCTGGGCGTGCGGCAGATGGGCGGGCAGACCATGGTGCTGTCGGGCAGCGAGATGCAGCTGGGTCATGGCGAGACCATCGCCGATACGGCGCGGGTGCTGTCGCGCTATGTGGACCTGATCATGATCCGCACCTTCGAAGAGGCGACGCTGCTGGAGATGGCGGAATATGCCAGCGTTCCGGTGATCAACGGGCTGACGAACCGCACCCATCCCTGCCAGATCATGGCCGATGTGATGACCTTCGAGGAGCATCGCGGCCCCATTGCCGGCAGGAAGGTGGTCTGGTCGGGCGACGGCAACAATGTCTGCTGCTCGATGATCCATGCCGCCGGGCAGTTCGGCTATGACTTCACCTTTACCGGCCCGCCGACGCTGGACCCCGAGCGCGAGGCGCTGGAGTTTGCCCGCGCCCAGGGCGTGCAGGCGGTGATCGAGCGCGATCCGGTCAAGGCGGTCGAGGGCGCCGACCTGGTGGTGACCGATACCTGGGTGTCGATGCACGACCCGCAATCGGCGCGCGAGCGGCGGCACAACCAGCTGCGCCCCTATCAGGTGAACGAGGCGCTGATGGCGCGTGCCAAGTCTGATGCGCTGTTCATGCATTGCCTGCCCGCGCATCGCGACGACGAGGCGACCAGCGCGGTGATGGACGGTCCGAACTCGGTCATCTTCGATGAGGCCGAGAACCGGCTGCATGCGCAAAAGGCCATCATGCGCTGGTGCCTGGGTCTTTGACCCGGTCCGCAGCGCATCCCGATCCTTTCAGGGCCGCCGGGAGGTGGGGGCCCTGCGCCTGTGGCAGGGATGTCATGTGTCAAAACCTTTGATCTACGGCGTCAAAAGGTTTGAGCCCGTTTTTCGTGGGATCAGGTGGGAATACCCATGCGCGTTGCAGGCAGTGGTCCTATGCCAGCAAGATTTGAGAGCGGCACCATACATCCGTGAGGCCGCTCCGCTGCTTCCAGTATGCGCTCGATGAGTTGTTGAGCCTTTGGACCCCGCCATTGTCCCAACAGCGATGCCCGGGCGTTTTGCATTTTCACGCCCGATTCTTGGCACCAAGCGTGCAGCGATGTGCCGCGAGCAGCAAAAGCCACGCAGATTTTGAGATGGTGCGCGGGAAGATTGGCATGATAGGTGTTAGAAGCTGAAAAAGCGCCCTCATCAAGTCATATTATAACCTAATGAGGTATAATGAGCCACTCCGCGATCATTGGGCGGGCTCTGGGGTGACTTAAGCCGCTCTCTGGCTCTGCCGGTCGGTTTCGCTCTGGTTGACGCAGACCGCGGCGGGCGGCTGTCCGCCATGGGCGGCGCGAGGCCGCTCTGGTGGCTGCAGAAGGC
>NZ_JBGOSN010000052.1:0-24638 GCF_046335115.1 Paracoccus sp. P2
TCAACCCGATGCGGGCCTATTGCGTGGCGCTGTCGGCGGCGATCACGGTCATCCTGGCCAGCGCGCTGGGGCTGCCGGTCAGCTCGACCCATATCGCGGTGGGCGCGATCTTCGGCGTGGGCTTTTTCCGCGAATGGGATGCCGAGCGGCGGCTGAGGCAGGCCCGCATGGCCGTTCCCCGGCCCGCCGACCTGCCCGCCGCCGATCTGCCCCCCGCCGATCTGCCCCCCGACGAGCGCCGGCGCCGCAAGCTGGTGCGCCGGCTGCACGTGCTGACCATCGCCGCCGCCTGGGTCGTCACCGTCCCCGCCGCGGCAATGCTCTCGGCCATCCTCTTCCTCGTCCTGCGCCAGATCGCAGCCTGATACCCCCGACAACAAAGACCAATCAGCAGAAGAACAGAAAGGGGCAGCGCAGGGAAAGGCGGACCGCGCAGGGCCGGCCGGCGGTCCGGTCGGCCCCGGGTTTCGGCCCGGCGATGCGTCAGGACCGCTCGCTTGCCTTCCATTCCTCCCAGCTGGGCTGGCCCTTCATGAAAGCCTCGATCTGCTGGCGGTTGGCCTCCAGCCGGGGATCGTGGCGCAGGTAGAACCGGGTCTCGCGCGCGATCAGGCCCGACAGGATCAGCAGGCCGATCAGGTTCGGAATCGCCATGAGCCCGTTCATCACGTCCGAGAAGTTCCAGACCACGCCCAGCTGCACCGTGCAGCCCAGCAGCACAACCAGCGAGAACAGGATGCGGAAGGGCAGGACGCCGCGATGGCCGACCAGCCGTTCCAGGTTGCGCTCGCCGTAATAGGCCCAGCCCAGGATGGTCGAATAGGCGAACAGCACCAGGCCGACGGTGACGATCCAGTGCCCCCATTGCCCCGGCAACCCGTGGCTGAAGGCCTCTGCCGTCATGATCGAGGCCGAGATCTGCGACCCGGTCTGCGGATCGACCTGCTTCCAGACGCCGGTGGTGATGATGACGAGCCCGGTGCAGGACACCACGATGATCGTGTCGATGAAGGTCTGGGTCATCGACACCAGCCCCTGCCGCACCGGATGCGTGGTCTGCGCCGAAGCCGCGGCGATGGCGGCCGAGCCCATGCCGGATTCGTTCGAGAAGATGCCGCGCGCGACGCCGAACTGCACCGCGATCATGATCGTCGAGCCCAGGAAGCCGCCGGTCGCTGCCGTGCCGGTGAAGGCCTGCGAAAAGATCTCGGCCAGGGCGGCGGGCAGCGCCTGGATGTTGACCAGCAGGATGTAGAGCGCGCCCAGCACGTAGAACAGGATCATCGCCGGCACCAGACCGGCGGTCACGCGGCCGATGGACTTGATGCCGCCGACCAGTACCACCAGCGTCAGGCCGGCCAGCACGATGCCGGTGATCCAGGTCGGGATCAGGAAGCTGCGCTCGAGGTTCGAGGCGATCGAATTGCCCTGGGTCATGTTGCCGATGCCGAAACAGGCGCAGACGGCAAAGATGGCAAAGCACAGCGCCAGAGCCCTGCCGAAGCCGTTCGGGATGCCGCGCTCGAGGTAGTATTGCGGGCCGCCGTTCTTCTCGCCGACCTCGTCGGTGGTGCGGAAGCGCACGCCCAGGAAGGCCTCGGCATATTTCGAGGCCATGCCCAGGATCGCCGTGACCCACATCCAGAACAGCGCGCCGGGTCCACCGGCGGCGATGGCCGTCGCCACGCCGACGATATTGCCGGTGCCGACGGTGGCGGCCATGGCGGTGGTCAGCGCCTGGAATTGCGAGATGTCGCCTTCGGCGTCGTCATCCTTGCGCTTCAGCAAGCCCAGGCGCAGGGCTGCGCCCAGCCGGACAAGCTGGATGCCCCGCAGGCGGATCGTCAGGTAAAGCCCGGTGCCCAGCAGCAGGGGGATAAGCAGATACGGCCCCCAGACGATCCCGCCGATCCTTCCCAAGACTTCTTCTATCCGTTCGAGTCCCATCAATCCCGTCTCTTGTTGTTGCAATGGCCCGCAAACGGCGGGGCCGGGCGCGAAATGTCAAGCCCGGCGACCGCAAGACGGTCCGCGGCAGGCGACCCCGAGCGGAGGCCCGCGCAAGAGGATACATCCCGCGGAACTGGCACTCCGCCCGAGGGCCGAGGCGAAAGCCCCCGCGCGTGCCGGTCGGGGATGGCAGGGCGCGGGAGGGCGCGCTTCGAAGACATTGCCGAAGGAAACCCGGCGCATGGCATGGTCCGGTGGCAAGCAAGGCCTGGGGCGGGGCGAGGGCCTTGGCGGTCTCCCTTCGGCTTGCCAAGCGCGGCGGATGCCGGATACCGCGGCCGGGGGCGTCGGAGGGCGTCGGGGGGGCAAGCATCACGAACCACCGGCGCAGGCAGCACGGGGATGGTCACGCCGGCCCGCCTGGCCACGGGCTGTGGGGGCCGGGAATGAAACATCGCAAGACCGTCCGACGCGGACGCATTCGGACGGTCGGACGGACCGCCTAGGGCGGTGCCGCATGTAGCTGAAATCTAAGGATTTTTGGCTCCGGCGGTAGGGATCGAACCTACGACCAATTGATTAACAGTCAACTGCTCTACCGCTGAGCTACGCCGGAACACGGGGCGGTGTATAGCCTCGCTCTTTGGGGTCGTCCAGAGGGGTTTGCGGATTTTTTTCATCCATCCGAAAAATTCCTGGCCGGCCTAAGCCCGGCCGGGTCAATGCGCGGCAAACACCGAATCCGAGCCGATCGGCCCGGGGGTCGAGACCGCGCCAAGCTCGGACAGCGCGATCAGATGCGCCAGCACGTTGCGCGTCGCCGCGGGAATCATTGCCGGCGGGATGCGGTAGATTCGACGCGCCAGCGCCTCGGCCGTGGCGGGACCGTCGCGCAGCGCGGCAAGGATCTGCATCGTGCGCTCGCGCCGATGCGCGGCAAGCTCGGCCAGGCGCGCGGCGGGATCGCGCACCGCATCGCCATGCGCCGGCAGCAGCAGGCGCGCGCCCGCCGAATCAAGCCGCGCCAGCGAGCGGAAGTAATCCGCCAGATCGCCGTCCGGCGGCGAGATGATGGTCGAGGACCAGCCCATCACCACGTCGCCGCAAAAGATCGTCTCGTCCTGGCGAAAGGCCAGGTGGCCGGCGAAATGGCCGGGCGTGTGCAGCGCGGTCAGGCGCCATTCCTCGGTCTCGACCACCGCGCCGTCGGCCAGGGCGATGTCAGGGACAAAGCCGCGGTCCAGCCCCTCGCCGCCGTCGATGGCGCCTTCGCGCGCCAGCCGCGCCATCACCGCCGAGCGGCCGGCTTCGGCGGGGCCGAAGCCCAGGACCGGCGCGCCGGTCGCCTGGGCCAGGGCGTGGGCGCCGCCGGAATGGTCCAGATGCGCATGGGTGACGAAGATATGGCTGATGCGGCCGGAGCCGGCCGCGGCCAGGATCGCCAGGCGATGCGCGGCCAGGTCCGGGCCGGGGTCGATCACGGCGATCCGCTCGCGTCCCAGCAGGAAGGTGTTGGTGCCCGGCCCGGTAAAGGGCGAGGGATTGTCGGCGGTGATGATCCGCAGGGCTTTCTCGGCGCTTGTCATGGCGATAACCTAGCCATGGCAGGGCCCATATTCCAAGGGCCGGGTGGGACATGAGGCAATGAATTTCGACTGGCTGAAACGGACCATGCCGCGCGGGCTTTACGGACGGGCGGCGCTGATCCTGTTCCTGCCGGTCGTGGTGGTGACCGTCGTCGTCACCATCATGTTCCTGCAGCGCCATTTCGAGGACGTGACCCGGCAGATGACCGCCGGCATGGCGCATGAGGTCGCGCTGGTCGCGGCCCGCATCGACGCGGTCCCCGATATCGCGGCGGCGCGCGATTCGGCGGGCGAGGTCGCGGGGCCTTTGGGGCTGAAGCTGCTCCTGCCCGCCCCACCGGGCGCGGACTGGCGGACCTTCTACGACCTGTCGGGGCGCATCGTCATCGCCGAGCTGCACCGGCAGGTGCCCGCCGTGCGCGCCGTCGACCTGAGTCACCGGCGCGAGGTGCGTGTGACGCTTCAGGGCCGCTGGGGGCATTACCGGCTGGTCTTTCCGCGCAGCCGGGTCAGCGCCTCGAACCCGCATCAGCTGCTGGTGCTGATGGTGGGCACCTCGCTTCTGATGACCGCCATCGCGACGATCTTCCTGCGCAACCAGCTGCGCCCGATCAAGCGGCTGGCGCGCGCGGCCGAGGAATACGGCAAGGGGCGGATCATCCCCTATCGCCCCGCCGGTGCCAGCGAGATCCGCAGCGCCGGCACCGCCTTCCTGGAGATGCGCGCCCGCATCGAGCGCCAGAACGAGCAGCGCAAGCAGATGCTCTCGGGCGTGAGCCACGACCTGCGCACGCCCCTGACCCGGCTGCGGCTGGGCCTGTCGATGCTGAGCCCCGACTATCCGCCCGAGCCCGAGGAGATCGCGGCGCTGGAAAGCGACGTGGCGGCCATGGGCACCATGGTCGATGCCTTCCTGGACCATGCCCGCGACGCGGCGCAGGACGCACCGCCCCAGCCGGTGCCGGCGCTGGATTTCGTGCGTGGCATCGTCGCCGATGCGCAGCGCGGCGGGCAGCGGGTTGTCCTGCATTCGGTGGCCGGCGACGAGGCAGGCCGCGCCACCTTTCGCCGCGACAGCCTGCGCCGCGCCGTCGAGAACCTGATCGGCAATGCCGTGCGCTATGGCGAGCGTGCCGAGGTCGAGGCGGCGCTGGGGCCGAGCTATTTCCGCATCTCGGTCGAGGATGACGGGCCCGGCATCCCGCCCGAGCGGCGCGAGGAGGCGCTGAAGCCCTTTACCCGGCTCGATCCCGCCCGCAACCAGAATCGCGGCCAGGGCGTGGGGCTGGGCCTGTCCATCGCCGCCGACATCGCCCGCGCCCATGGCGGGCAGCTGCGGCTGGGCCGGGGCGAGCGGCTGGGCGGCCTGCGGGCCGAGATCGTGATTCCGCGCTGACCGGCGCGGTTGCGGCAAGGGACGTGGCGGGCTAAGGCTGTCGCAAGGACATAAGACAGAAGGGATTCCGCGATGCGGGCATTCGTATTTCCGGGGCAGGGCGCGCAGGTCGTCGGCATGGGGCGCGAGCTGGCCGAGGCCTATCCGGCGGCGCGCGAGGTCTTTGCCGAGGTGGACGAGGCGTTGGGAGAGAGCCTGTCCGAGCTGGTCTGGAACGGCGACATCGAGACGCTGACCCTGACGCGGAACGCCCAGCCGGCGCTGATGGCGACCTCGATCGCGGCCTTCCGGGCGCTGGAGGCCGAGGGCTTCGGCATCGGGGACGCGGATTTCGTCGCCGGCCATTCCTTGGGCGAATATTCGGCGCTTTGCGCGGCCGGTGCCCTGAGCCTGGCCGATACCGCGCGGCTTCTGCGCCTGCGCGGCCAGGCCATGCAGGAGGCGGTGCCGGTCGGCCAGGGCGCCATGGCGGCGATCCTGGGCCTGGATTTCGCCGCGGTGGACCAGATCGCGCGCGACGCGGCCGAGGGCGAGGTCTGCCAGGCCGCCAATGACAACGACCCGGCGCAGGTGGTGATCTCGGGCCACAAGGCTGCCGTCGAGCGCGCCGCGACGCTGGCCAAGGAGCGCGGCGCCAAGCGGGCGCTGATGCTGCCGGTCTCGGCGCCGTTCCATTCGGCGTTGATGCAGCCGGCGGCGGCGGCGATGGCCGAGGCCCTGGCTGCGGTCGAGATCGCCGCGCCGGCGGTGCCCTTGGTGGCCAATGTCCGCGCCGAGCCGGTGGCCGAGCCCGGCGCCATCCGGCGGTTGTTGGTCGAGCAGGTGACGGGCGCCGTGCGCTGGCGCGAGTCGGTCGAATTCCTGGCGGGCGCCGGCGTCACCGAGTTCTGGGAGATCGGCGCCGGCAAGGCGCTGTCGGGCATGATCAAGCGCATCGCCAAGGATGCCGCGGTCAGGAACATAGGCGCTCCGGCGGATATCGCGGCGCTGAAGGCATGAGGGGGCTCTGCCCCCATCCCTGCGGGATTCCCCCGGGGTATTTGGAAAACGGAGAAGAGCTTGATGTTTGATCTGACAGGCAGGAATGCGCTGGTGACCGGCGCTTCGGGCGGGATCGGCGGTGCCGTGGCCGAGGCGCTCCATGCCGCCGGCGCCACGGTGGCGCTGTCGGGCACGCGCGAGGCGCCGTTGCGCGAGCTGGCCGAGAAGCTGGGCGCGCGGGCGCATGTCGTGACCGCGAACCTGGCCGATGCGGCGGCGGTCGAGGCGCTGCCCAAGGCGGCGGCCGAGGCCATGGGTTCGGTCGACATCCTGGTCAACAATGCCGGGATCACCCGCGACAACCTGTTCATGCGCATGTCCGACGAGGAATGGGCACAGGTGCTGGAGGTCAACCTGACCTCGAGCTTCCGGCTGTGCCGGGCTGTCCTGCGCGGCATGATGAAGGCGCGCTGGGGCCGGATCGTGAACATCGGCTCGATCGTGGGCGCCACCGGCAATCCGGGGCAGGGCAATTACGCCGCTGCCAAGGCCGGGCTGGTCGGCATGTCGAAGAGCCTGGCCTATGAGGTCGCCTCGCGCGGGATCACGGTGAACTGCGTCGCGCCGGGCTTCATCGAGACGGCGATGACCGACAAGCTGAACGACGAGCAGAAGGGCCGGATCCTGGCGCAGATCCCCGCCGGGCGCATGGGTTCGGCCCAGGAAATCGCCGCTGCGGTGCTGTATCTGGCCAGCCCCGAAGCGGGCTATGTCACCGGCGCCACGCTGCATGTCAACGGCGGCATGGCGATGATCTGATGATGGTTTATGCGGGTTGCAAGATCACGTTCCCGTGCTATATCCCGCAAACAAGGCCGCAGGGGAACCGCCCTGGGCTCTGACCGGCAATCGCTGGAACATCTGGGCGGATTGCCCGCGAAAACGAGGAAGAGACATGAGCGATATCGCTGATCGCGTGAAGAAAATTGTCGTCGAGCACCTGGGTGTCGATGAAGAGAAGGTCACCGAGACCGCCTCGTTCATCGACGATCTCGGCGCCGATTCGCTGGACACCGTCGAGCTGGTCATGGCTTTCGAGGAAGAGTTCGGCATCGAGATCCCGGACGATGCCGCCGAGACCATCCAGACCTTTGGCGATGCGGTGAAATTCATCCAGGGCGCGGTCTGATCCAGCTCTGAGCAGCTTTTCGGGGCGGTGCTTTCGGTGGAAGGCGCCGCCCTTTTCCTTGGCTGCGGCGGTTTGACCCAGCGTCGCGGGGAACCGCCGCGCGGCTGCCTTCGTTTCAAGGGCGAACCTGACGAAGGAGAGTTTCATGGCCGTGAATGTCAAAGGGTTGAGCGACAATGCCCGCAAGACCGCGATCGCCGAGCTGAATGCCCGCCTTGCCGATGCGCTGGCGCTGTCGGCGGCGATCAAGCAGGCGCACTGGAACGTCAAGGGCCGCAACTTCATCGCGGTGCATGAGCTGTTCGACACCGTGAAGGCGCGGCTGGACGAGCATGTGGACATGATGGCCGAGCGCGTGCAGGTGCTGGACGGAGTGGCCGTCGGCACGGTCGAGAAGGTGGCCAAGGCCAGCACGCTGAAGGAATACCCCACCGACCTGACCAAGGCCGAGGATCATATCAAGGCCGTCTGCGAGCGGATGCGCGACTATGGCGAGAAGGTGCGCGCCGCCATAGACGCGACCGACGAGGCCGGCGATGCCGATACGGCCGACCTGTTCACCGCCGCCTCGCGTACGGCGGACAAGGATCTGTGGTTCCTGGAAAGCCATCTGGAATAGGCTTTCCGCAGGGTGAACCGGGGCCAGGGCCCCGGTTTGCCGCTTGTGCCGCGGGTTATTTCGGCATCGGCGCGGTGATGCCCTCGACATAGAAATTCATCGAGGAGAGTTCCTCGTCGCTGGCCACTTGCCCCTCGGCCAGCCAGTCGCTTCCATCCTGCTTCTTCAGCGGCCCGGTGAAGGGGTGGTATTCGCCCGCAGCGATCTTGTCCTTCAGCGCCAGCGCCTCCTCCTTGACCTCGGCGGGGACGGCCTCGGTGATCTCGCCGATCTCGACCTCGCCATCGCCGATGCCCAGCCAGACCGAATGCGAGGTCCAGCTGCCGTCCAGCACCTCGCCCACGCGCTTGACGTAATAGGGCGCCCAGTTGTCGATGATCGAGGAAACCCGCGGGCTGGGCTTGAAGGCCGCCATGTCGCTGGCCTGGCCGAAGCCGATGGCGCCGGCCTCCTGCGCCTTGGCCAGCGGCGCCGTGGAATCGGTGTGCTGCAGGATCACATCCACGCCCTCGGCGATCAGCGCGGCGGCGGCGTCGGCCTCTTTCGCGGGGTCGAACCAGCTATAGGCCCAGACCACCTTCATCTCGACATCCGGGTTCACCTTCTTGGCGTGGATATACGAGCTGTTGATGCCCTGGACCACCTCGGGGATCGGGAAAGAGCCGATATAGCCGATCTTGTTCGACTTGGTCATGCGCCCGGCGATGGTGCCCATGACGGCACGGCCCTCGTAGAAGCGGGCGTCGTAGGTGGCGACGTTCTCGGCGGTCTTGTAGCCGGTGGCATGCTCGAACTTCACGTCCGGGAACTTCTTGGCGACGTTGATCGTCGCGTCCATGAAGCCGAAGCTGGTGGTGAAGATCAGCTTGTGGCCGGAGAGCGCCAGCTGGGTGATGGCGCGTTCGGCATCGGCGCCCTCGGGCACGGATTCGATATAGGTGGTCTCGACCCGGTCGCCATATTCCTTTTCGACCGCCTGCCGGGCCAGGTCGTGCTGATAGGTCCAGCCGCCGTCGCCCACCGGGCCGACATAGATGAAGCCCACCTTCAGCTTTTCCTCTTGCGCCAAGGCAGGCAGGGCCGTGCTGGCCACCAGCGCCGCGGCGCTGCCAAGAAGGGTTCTGCGTTTCATGTCATGCTCCTTGCAGGTTGTGGCTATTTTAATGCGTGGAAGGGCCGGCCCAGGCTGGCGGGGGCCGCACCCCCGCCCGAGCGGCCGAATTTCTGCCGGGCCGAGATCAGCACCAGCACGATGATCGTGGCGAGATAGGGCGCCATGGAAAGCAGTTGCACCGGCACAGCGACGCCCGCCGCCTGCAGGCGCAGCTGCAGGACGGTGACGCCGCCGAACAGCCAGGCGCCGGCCAGCGCCCCCCAGGGGTTCCATTGCGCAAAGACCACGATGGCCAGCGCGATCCAGCCGGCGCCGGCGGTCATGCCCTCGGTCCATTGCAGCACCGTGGCGATGGAAATATAGGCGCCGCCCATACCCGCCAGCGCGCCGCCGAAGCCGATGGCCAGGATGCGCACCCGCCGCACCGGATAACCCAGGCCATGCGCGGCGTCGTGGTTCTCGCCCACCGCGCGCAGGATCAGGCCCGGCCGGGTGCGGGCCAGGAACCACCAGACCGCGGGCACCAGGACGATGCCCAGCCAGATCATCCAGTTCAGTCCCAGGGGGCCGGAGATCATCGCCGGGGCCTTCATCCCCTCATAGGGCTTGCCGAACATCGCGGTCAGGCCCAGGCCGAACAACGTCAGCGCCAGCCCCGTCGCCACCTGGTTCGACAGCAGGAATTGCGTCAGCACGGCAAAGCCCATCGACAGCGCCGCGCCGGCGAGCGCGGCGGCGGCGAAGCCAAGCGCCGGGCTGCCGCTGGCATGGGCGGCGGCGAAGCCGGCCAACGCGCCGGTGATCATCATGCCCTCGACGCCCAGGTTCAGCACGCCGGCGCGCTCGACCACCAGTTCGCCAAGCGCGGCGAACAGGATCGGCGTCGCCGCCCCGAGCAGCAGGATAAAGACGGACAGCGGGTCGATCATGCGCGCCTCCGAATGCGGTAGCGGGTGAGCAGGTCGAAGCCGAGCAGGAAGAACAAGAGCATCCCCTGGAAGACCTGCACCGTCGCCGCGGGCAGGTTCAGCATCATCTGCGCCAGCTCGCCGCCGATATAGGTCAGCGCCATCAAGAGCCCGGCGAGCAGGATGCCCAAGGGGTGCAGCCGGCCCAGGAAGGCCACGATGATCGCGGTGAAGCCGTAGCCCGAGCCGAAGCTTTCGGTGATCTGCCCGGCCGGGCCTGCGACCTCGAAAAGCCCCGCGAGGCCCGCCAGCGCGCCCGAGACGCCCAGGCACAGCGCCACCAGCCGCTCGGGGCGCACGCCGGCGAAACGGGCGGCGCGCGGCGCGGCGCCGGCGGTGCGGATGTGAAAGCCCAGGACATGCCGCGACATGACGAACCAGGTCGCCGCCAGGGCCAGCACCGCCGCCACGCCGCCCCAATGCAGGCCTGAATTGGCGATCAACTCGGGGTTCGCGGCGGGGTCATATTGCTGCAGGTTGCGCGAGCCGGGGAAGTTGAAGCCCTCGGGGTTCTTCATCGGGCCGAAGGCCATCCAGGCTGCGATGCGCTGCGCGACATAGACCAGCATCAGCGAAACCAGGATCTCGGACGCGCCGAACCAGTTGCGCAGCATGGCCGGGACCATGCCCCAGGCCCAGCCGCCCGCTGCGCCGGCCAGGATCATCGCCGGGAAGATCCAGAAGGCGTCAAGCGGATAGGCGGCCAGCGCCACCGCGGCGCCGCAGATGGCACCGATGATGTATTGGCCCTCGGCGCCGATGTTCCAGATCCCGGCGCGGAACCCCAGCGCCAGGCCCGAGGCGATCAGGATCAGCGGCCCGGCCTTGACCAGCAGTTGCGGCCGCGAATAGCCGGCGGCGGGGCCGAACAGCGGATCCCAGAAGATGGTGCGGATCGCGGCCAGCGGGTCGAAGCCCATGGCGGCGAACAGCCCGCCGCCAACGATCATCGTGGCCAGTACCGCCAGGACCGGGGTCGCGACCTGCCAGACCAGCGGCGCCGAAGCGCGGGGTTCAAGCCGGAACATGCGCCACCTCCATGCCATGGGCGCCGCCCAGCATCAGCCCGATCTCCTCGACCGTCAGCCCCTCGGTCGGGCGGGGCGCGGACAGCCGCCCCTGGTTCAGGGCGCAGAAGCGGTCCGAAAGCTCCAGCAATTCGTCCAGATCCTGGCTGATGACGATCAGTCCCGCGCCCTGTGCGGCCAGGTCCAGCAGCGCCTGGCGGATGGCGGCGGCGGCGCCGGCATCGACGCCCCAGGTCGGCTGGTTGACGACCAGCACCCGCGGCCGGCCCAGCACCTCGCGGCCGATGACGAATTTCTGCAAATTGCCGCCCGACAGCGCGCCCGCCGCCGTATCCGGGCCGGGGGTGCGCACGTCGAAGGCGCGGATCACCTGTTGCGCGAAAACGGTGGCCGCCTTGCGGTCGATCAGGCCCTTGCGGATCAGCCCCTGCCGGGCGCCCGCGGTCAGCAGCGTGTTCTCGGCCAGGCTGAATTCGGGCACGGCGGCATGGCCCAGCCGGTCCTCGGGCGCGGCCAGCAGCCCGGCGCGGCGCCGCGCCTCGGGGCCGGCGCGCGACAGGTCGCGGCCTTCCAGCGCGATGGTGCCCGGCGCGGTGGCGGTCTCGCCCGACAGCGCCGAGAGCAGTTCCTCCTGCCCGTTGCCGGCGACGCCGCCGATGCCCAGGATCTCGCCCGAGCGCAGGGACAGCGCGACATCCTTCAGCGCCATGCCCTCGCCGCCGACCGTGGACAGGCCGCGCACCTCCAGCACCGGCGCGGCGGGCTTGCGCCCCGATCGGTCCACCAGCCGCATCTCGGCCCCGACCATCATCGCCGCCAGTTCGCGCGCGGAATGGGCGCGCGGATCGACCGTGCCCACCAGCTTGCCCTGGCGCAGGATGGTGGCGCGGTCGCAATGGCTGCGGATCTCTTCCAGCTTGTGGCTGATATACAGGATCGCCGTGCCGGCCCCGGCCAATTGCCGCAGGGTGGCGAACAGGATCTCGGCCTCTTGCGGGGTCAGCACCGAGGTCGGCTCGTCCATGATCAGCAGCCGCGGGCTCTGCAACAGGCAGCGCAGGATCTCGACCCGCTGCCGCTCGCCCGCGGAAAGGCTGGCGATGCGGCGCGCGGGGTTCAGGGGCAGGCCGTAGCTCTGCGACAGTTCGGCGATGCGGCGCGAGAGTTCGGCGCGCGGCGGCGGGTTCTCCATCCCCAGCGCGATGTTCTCGGCCACGGTCAGCGCGTCGAACAGGCTGAAATGCTGGAACACCATGGCGACGCCGGCGGCACGAGCGGCGCGCGGATCATGCGGCGCGTAGGGCGCGCCCAGCAGCGCCATCCGCCCCTCGTCCGGCCGCACCAGGCCATAGATCATCTTGACCAGCGTGGATTTGCCGGCGCCGTTCTCGCCCAGCAGGGCATGGATTTCGCCGGCCTCGACCGCGAAGGACACATCGTCATTGGCGCGCACGCCGGGATAGGTCTTGCCCAGGCCCTCGGCCCGGAAAACATTGCTCACTGTTGCGCGCCTCGCTGCTTTTTGCGCAAGATTAGCGGTTTTCCGCCGAGGGGCAATTGCACAGTTGGGCAGGTCGCCCCTAGATTGGCGCCATGCCTGAAAATTCCCCCCGATTCATCCACCTGCGCACCCATTCCGAACATTCGCTGCTGGAAGGCGCGGTGCCGGTCAAGAAGCTGGCCGATCTTGCGGCGCAGAACGGCATGCCCGCCGTGGCGCTGACCGACAGCAATGCCCTGTTCGCGG
This sequence comes from Paracoccus sp. P2, assembly GCF_046335115.1. Lineage (NCBI taxonomy): Bacteria > Pseudomonadati > Pseudomonadota > Alphaproteobacteria > Rhodobacterales > Paracoccaceae > Paracoccus > Paracoccus sp. P2. The sequence goes on from NZ_JBGOSN010000052.1 coordinate 12,579, forward strand.
CGCTGGAATTTTCGGTCAAGGCGCAGGATGCCGGCGTGCAGCCAATCATCGGCTGCCAGGTCGCGCTGGCGGGGGATGTCACCGGCCCGGTGGTGCTGCTGGCGCAGAACGAGGCGGGCTGGCTGAACCTGATGGCGCTTTCGACCTGCCTTTACCTGCGCGACGACCATGCCCTGCCGCATGTGACGGTCGAGGAGCTGGAGAGCCATGCCGAGGGGCTGATCTGCCTGACCGGCGGCGCCGGCGGCCCGCTGGGGCAATTGGTGCTGCAAGGCCGGCAGGCCGAGGCGCGCGCGCTGACGGAAAGGCTGGCCGCCGCCTTTCCGACCCGGCTTTACGTCGAATTGCAGCGCCATCACGATGCCGAGGGCCAGCCGGTCCCCGAAGAGGCGGGTTCCGAAGGCGGCATGATCGACATCGCCTATGCGCTGGACCTGCCGCTGGTCGCGACCAATGACGTCTATTTCCCGAAGCCCGAGCTTTTCGACGCCCATGACGCGCTGATCTGCATCTCGGAACGCGCCTATGTCGACCAGACCGCGCCGCGCCGCCGGCTGACCCCGCAGCATTACTTCAAGACCGCCGCCGAGATGGCGACGCTGTTCGCCGACCTGCCCGAGGCGGTCCAGAACACCGTCGAGATCGCCCGCCGCTGCGCCTTCGCGGTCAAGAAGCACAAGCCGATCCTGCCGCGCTTTGCCGATGACGAGGTCGAGGAGCTGCGCCGCCAGGCCTGGGACGGCTTGCGCGCCCGGCTGGCGGTGATCCCGCATTCCGCCCCGGTCGAGGAATACGAGGAACGCCTGCGCTTCGAGCTGGGCATCATCGAGCAGATGGGCTTTCCCGGCTATTTCCTGATCGTGGCCGATTTCATCAAATGGGCCAAGGAACACGGCATTCCCGTCGGCCCCGGCCGCGGCTCGGGCGCGGGGTCGCTGGTCGCCTATGCGCTGACGATTACCGACCTGGATCCAATCCGTTACAGCCTGCTCTTCGAGCGGTTTCTTAATCCGGAACGGGTGTCGATGCCCGACTTCGATATCGACTTCTGCATGGATCGCCGCGAGGAGGTGATCCAATACGTGCAGGAGAAATACGGCCGCGACAAGGTCGGCCAGATCATCACTTTCGGCGCGCTGCTGTCCAAGGCCGCGGTGCGCGACGTGGGCCGCGTCTTGCAACTGCCCTTCGGCCAGGTGGATCGGCTCAGCAAGATGATCCCGGTCGAGGGCGTCAAGCCCGTCAGCGTCACCAAGGCGCTGGCCGACGAGCCGCGCCTGCGCGAGGCGGCCCGCGAAGAGGTGGTCGGCCGTCTCTTGGACTATGCCGCCAAGATCGAGGGCTTGCTGCGCAATGCCTCGACCCATGCCGCGGGGGTGGTGATCGGCGACCGGCCGCTGCACCGGCTGGTGCCGCTTTACCGCGATCCGGCCTCGGACATGCCGGCGACGCAGTTCAACATGAAATGGGTCGAGCAGGCGGGGCTGGTCAAGTTCGACTTCCTCGGCCTCAAGACCCTGACGGTGATCCAGAATGCGGTCGATCTGATCAATGCCGGCGGGCGGCCGCTGCATGTCGCGGCCGACGGCCGGGTGCTCTACGAGCCGGCCAAGGGGGCCGAGAACCAGATCAACGCCATCCCGCTGGACGACAAGCCCAGCTATGACCTGTTCGCCAGCGCCCGGACGGTGGCGGTGTTCCAGGTCGAAAGCTCGGGCATGATGGACGCGCTGCGGCGCATGAAGCCGACTTGCATCGAGGATATCGTGGCGCTGGTCGCCCTATACCGCCCAGGCCCCATGGAGAACATCCCGACCTATTGCGAGGTGAAGAACGGCCTGCGACCCCTTGAATCCATTCATCCTTCCATCGATCACATCCTGGCCGAGACCCAGGGCATCATCGTCTACCAGGAACAGGTGATGCAGATCGCCCAGGTCATGGCCGGCTATTCGCTGGGCGGCGCCGATCTGCTGCGCCGCGCCATGGGCAAGAAGATCGCCGAGGAGATGGCCAAGGAACGGCCGAAATTCGTCGAGGGCTGCAAGCAGCAGGGAATCGACGCGAAGAAGGCCGGAGAGGTCTTTGACCTGCTTGAGAAATTCGCCAATTACGGTTTCAACAAGTCGCATGCGGCGGCCTATGCCGTGGTCAGCTACCAGACCGCCTGGCTCAAGGCCAATCACCCGGTCGAGTTCATGGCCGCGGTGATGAACTGCGATATCCACCTGACCGACAAGCTCGCCGTCTACAAGCGCGAGGCCGACCGGATGGGGATCGAGACCATGCCGCCTTGCGTCAACCGCTCCGAGGCCACCTTCAGCGTCAAGGACGGCAAGATCCTCTATGCGCTCGGCGCGCTCAAGGGCGTGGGCGTCGAGGCGATGAACCTGATCGTGCAGGCCCGCGGCGAGCGGCCCTTTGCCGATCTGCACGACTTTGCCCGCCGCGTGGACATGCGCCGGGTCGGCAAGCGGCCGCTGGAGATGCTGGCCCGCGCCGGCGCCTTCGACGCGCTGGAACCGAACCGGGCGCGGGTGCTGAAATCACTGGACGGGCTGGTCGCCTGGTCGGCGGCGGTGCAGGCGGCGGCGGCCTCCAGCCAGTCCTCGCTTTTCGGCGGGGGCGAGGATCTGCCGCCGCCGCGGCCGGTCGCCGCGCCGGTCTGGATGCCGGCCGAGAAGCTGGCCGAGGAACATGCGGCGGTGGGCTTCTACCTGTCCGGGCATCCGCTGGACGACTATCAGCCGGCGCTGCGCCGCAAGGGGGTGCAGACGCTTGCCGAGGTGACGCAGGCGGCGGCCGACGGGGCGCTGGTGGCGCAACTGGCCGGCACCGTGGCGCATCGGCAGGAAAAGAAATCCGCCCGCGGCACCCGTTTCGCCTTTGTCGGCCTGTCCGACCCGAGCGGGCTTTACGAGGTCACGGTGTTTTCCGACACGCTGGACGCGCATCGCCAGCACCTTGAGCCGGGCGAGAACGTCGTCCTGCAGGTCCAGGTCGAGCCTTCGGGCGACCAGGTCAAGCTGCTGGCGCGCTCGGTCATGCCGTTGGAGCAGGCGGTGGCGGATGCCGGGGCGAACCGGCTGGCGGTCGAGATCGCCGGGCTGGACGCCGTGCCCGCCGTTGCCGAGGCGCTGTCCCGCATCCTGGCCGAGTTGAACGCCCCCGCCCGCGCCCGCGGCCCCATCGCCTTGCGGCTGAAGGATGGCGCGGACCTGGTCGATATCGAGATCGCCGAGGATGCGCCGCTGACCACGCCCGCCCGCCAGGCCCTGCGCGTGATCCCCGGCGTGCTGGAGGTGCTGGAGGAATAGGGGCCGGGTGCGGTGCCCGCATTGTCCCGGCATTCCCGTCCCGCCGTTCCGCAAGCCGGGCCTGCGCGCGGGCGCGCCGGGCTTCAGCTTGCACCATTGCCGGTTGGCAGGCGATGCATCTGCCAGCAACTGTATCTGTCAGGCGACTTGAAGCCCCCATGTTTTGCGCGCTTTGCATAGAGCGTCGACGATAGTGATGAGCTTGCGGGCGACCGCAGTGATGATGACCTTGTGCGGTTTTCCGGCGTCGCGCAGTCGCTGCGCGAAGGCCTTCAGTATGGGGTTGTGATGTGCGGCGACGAGGGCGGCCTGGAACAGGATATGCCGCAGAGGGAGTGTCCTGCATTTTGTGTATCTGGCCGGTCCCATGCGGTTTCAGATACTCAAGCGGCTACGCGAGCGGCGAAGCGCTCGCCGAACGTTATGGCGAACTGGTTGCGGGCCGCAAACCATTCCCGGACGTTGCGGCCATCCTTCTCGAAGCTGCGGATCGCCAGGTAGATCAGCTTGGTCGCAGCCTTGTCCATCGGGAGCGATCCGCGTGCCTTGATGGCTTTCCGGATCACGCGGTTCAGGCTCTCAATGGCGCTGGTCGTATAAACCACCTTTCGGATTGCCGGATCGAAGGCGAAGAACGGGATCACCTCGGCCCATGCCCGGCGCCAGGCGGGGGCAATGGAGGCGTGTTTCCCGGCCCATTTTTCCTCGAAAGCATCAAGCTCGGCTGCGGCCATGTCGGCGGTCGTGGCCCGGTAGATCCGGTGCAGATCGGCTGCCACCGCCTTGCGGTCCTTCCATGAGCAGAAGTTCAGGCTATGGCGAACCAGATGCATCGAGCCATGGGAACGCCACTGGTCCGAGAGACCATGGCGAGGGCAGGTCTGGACCATGGCCTCCGGAAAGGCGGCGGTGATCGCCTCCGAAAAGCCCTTCAGCCCGTCCACCACCGCGATCAGGTGGTTCTGGAGCCCGCGGTTCTTCAATTCGTTCATCGCCGAGCGCCAGAATTTGGCGCCCTCGCTCTCGGCGATCCACAGGCCCAGAGCCTCGCGCAGGCCGTCGCGGATGCCCGCGCCCGCAACATCGGCTCTGTCGCGGCGACCGGCATCGGGGTGTCTGCCGCCAGCTCCCGGACAGGGTGTTCGAACCTGCCAGGGGAGATCGCGCCGACCTTCACCCGAAGTTCCGCAGCAGCCCCCGCAGGGAGAGCTCCAGAGCGATGAAGCCTTGCTGACCGGCCTGGCGGGCACCAAGCCGCGCGCGGTTCCTGCGCCGAGATCGACTTGCGATGAACGGGCCGGAACCAACCGAGATGAAGCAGGCGCGCAATGCCTTCTGTGTCCCGCCGGTCCGTCTTGACCGGCATGGCCTGCAGAGCGCCCTTCACCTGCCGGGTTTCCATCAACACGACCTCCAGTCCCGCCTCGGTCAGCCCTCGGTGCAGCCATTGCGACAAGGGCCCTGCTTCAAGGCCAATGGCGGCGATGGTGTCCTCTCATTCCCGGATCCGGCGCGTCCGCGCTTCAGGCTCGCTGGCAGCCTGCGCCTCCATCATGAACTTTCCATGTTCGCTGATCACGCAGATAGCGGTCTTTTCCAGCGATACATCCAATCCAGCAAACAACTTCATCCTGCAATCCTCCGCCTGGATCCGATACGGAACGGCGACAGCTTGCCCCTGATCTTGCAAGCGGTAACGGGTGGCGCGCGACGCAGGCCCCGTCACCGCATCTCAGGGCTCAGGATAGGGGGCGGACCGGCTTGGCGGCCTTTTCCGCGGTGCCGGGCGGCTGGCCCGGTTCGGAGCCCATACCGTCCCAATCAATGCGGGCCAAGGCCGCCATGCGCAAGGCCAAGGCGACGCTGTTTGCAGCAGTTCGCCGCCGGCGTGCCGGCTCCTCATCCCGGGCGGAAATTTTGCTCGACGACGGCTTCCATGGAGACATGGCTGGAGGTGTTGCTGACATGGGGCAGGGTGGAGATCTTCTCGGCCAGGATGCGCCGGAAATCGGCCATGTCGCGCGAGCGGACCTTCATCAGGTAGTCGCAGCCGCCGGCGATCATGTAGCATTCCTCGACCTCGGGGATGGCGCGGACGGCGGCGTTGAACTGCTGCAGCGCATGCTCGCGGGTGTCGTTCATGCTGACCTCGACATAGGTCACATGGGTCAGGCCCAGCTTCAGGGGCGACAGGATGGCGCGATAGCCGGTGATCAGGCCGATCTCTTCCAAGTGCTTGATGCGCTGCGCCACCGGGGTCTTGGACAGCCCGACCCGCCGCGCCAGCTCGGCGATCGGGATGCGGGCGTTCTGCGTGAGTTCCGCCAGGATCCTGCGGTCCTGCGCGTCCAAGTTCAGGTCCATTCTGAAAATCGCCTCGATTTTGTTCCAACGGCCTAGAAAGTGGCCCATTTTCAGGCGCACCGCCTAGTCGGCATCTGGTAATACTGCCCTATCGAATAAGGAGATCGGCATGATACGTGTCAACCCCACCGAGCTTTCCGGCGCGTTTTCCACCCAGGCGAAATTCGCCGACGAGGCGGAACTGCTGAACCGGCTGGTCGCGCAGGCGGCGCTGAGCCCCGCGGCCCGCGCCGCGATCACGCGCCGGGCCGCCGATCTGGTACGCCGCATCCGCGACGAGGCCAAGCCCACGATGATGGAGCATTTCCTGGCCGAATACGGGCTGTCCACCCGCGAGGGCGTGGCGCTGATGTGCCTGGCCGAGGCGATGCTGCGCGTCCCCGACCGCATGACCATCGACGCGCTGATCGAGGACAAGATCGCGCCATCGGACTGGGGCCGGCACCTGGGCGAGGCGTCGTCCTCGCTGGTCAATGCCTCGACCTGGGCGCTCATGCTGACCGGCAAGGTGCTGGACGACGACCAGGCCGGGATTGCCGGCACCCTGCGCCGCGCCGTGCGGCGGCTGGGCGAGCCGGTGATCCGCACCGCCGTCGGCCGCGCCATGAAGGAGATGGGCCGGCAGTTCGTGCTGGGCCAGACCATCGAAGCCGCGCTGGAGCGCGCCAGCAAACGCGAGGCGCAGGGCTTTACCTACAGCTACGACATGCTGGGCGAGGCGGCGATGACCGGAGCGGATGCGGCGCGCTACGACCGCGCCTATTCCGACGCCATCGCGGCCATCGCGAAAGCCTGCACCAAGGGCTCGGTCGAGGAGAATCCCGGCATTTCGATCAAGCTTTCGGCCCTGCATCCCCGCTATGAGGTGGCGCAGGAGGCCCGCGTCATGACCGAGCTGGTGCCGGTGGTGCTGAAGCTGGCGCGGCAGGCCAAGGCTGCCGGCATGGGCATGAATATCGACGCCGAGGAACAGGACCGGCTGGTGCTGTCGCTGAAGGTGATCGAGGCGGTGCTGGCCGATCCCTCTCTGGCCGGCTGGGACGGGTTCGGCGTGGTGGTGCAGGCCTATGGCAAGCGCGCCGGGCAGGTGATCGACTGGCTCTACCAGACCGCCACGCGGCTGGACCGCCGCATCATGGTGCGGCTGGTCAAGGGCGCCTATTGGGATACCGAGATCAAGCGGGCGCAGGTCGAGGGCTTCCCGGGCTTTCCGCTGTTCACCAGCAAGGTCGCGACCGATGTCAGCTACATTGCCAATGCCCGCAAGCTGATCGGCTATGCCGACCGGATCTATCCGCAATTCGCCACCCATAACGCCCATACCGTCGCCGCGATCCTGGAGATGGCGGGCGAGACCCGCTTCGAGTTCCAGCGGTTGCACGGCATGGGCGAGCGGCTGCACGACATCGTGCTGCGCGACTATAACGGTCGCTGCCGCATCTATGCGCCGGTCGGCGCGCATCGCGACCTGCTGGCCTATCTGGTGCGCCGGCTGCTGGAGAACGGCGCCAATTCCAGCTTCGTACACCAGATCGTGGACGAATCCGTCTCGCCCGAGGAGGTCGCACGCGATCCCTTCGAGGCGCTGGCGGACGCCCGCCCGCCGCGCTCGCTGGTGGCGCCCGAGGCGCTGTTCGGCGCCTCGCGCCGGAACTCGACCGGCTTCGACCTGACCGACGAGGAGACCCTTGCGCGTATCTACGCTGCCCGCGACGTGGCGATCCCGGATGCGATGCCGCTGACCGTCTCGGAGCCCAGGGGCAAGATGCAGGATGTGGTCAACCCGGCGACGGGGGAAAGGATCGCCCGGGTGATGATGGTCGATGCCGAGACCGCCGCCCGCGCCATCGAGGACGCGCGCATCTGGGACGCGCCGGCGGAGGAGCGCGCCGCGGTGCTGCGCCGTGCGGCCGATCTTTACGAGGCGCATTACGGCCCGATCTTCGGCATTCTCGGCCGCGAGGCCGGCAAGTCGCTGGCCGATGCGGTGGCTGAACTGCGCGAGGCGGTGGACTTCCTGCGCTATTACGCCGCCGAGGGCGAGAATTGCTCCGATGCCCCGCGTGGCATCGTCGGCGCGATCAGCCCGTGGAACTTCCCGCTGGCGATCTTCACCGGCCAGATCGCGGCGGCGCTGATGGCCGGCAATGCCGTCATCGCCAAGCCGGCCGAGCCGACGCCCGTCATCGCCGCCTATGCCATCGGCCTGCTGCATCAGGCGGGGGTTCCGAAAACCGCGCTGCAACTGCTGCCCGGCCGCGGCAGCGTGGTCGGCACGGCGATGACCTCGGATGCGCGCGTCGCGGGGCTGGTCTTCACCGGCTCGACCGAGACCGCGCAGACCATCGCTCGCACCATGGCCGCGAACCTGGCGCCCGGCACGCCGCTGATTGCCGAGACCGGCGGGCTGAACGCGATGGTGGTGGATTCCACCGCGCTGCCGGAACAGGCGGTGCGCGACATCGTGAACTCGGCCTTCCGCTCGGCCGGCCAGCGGTGTTCTGCGCTGCGCTGCCTTTATGTGCAGGAGGACGTGGCCCCGCATCTGATCGAGATGATCAAGGGCGCCATGGACGAGCTGCGTGTGGGCGACCCCTGGGATCTGACCACCGATGTCGGCCCGGTCATCGACCCCGGCGCGCAAAAGGAAATCGCCGATTACATCGCCGCCAATGCAAACCGCGTGCTGCACAGGCTGGCCGCGCCGTCGCGGGGCTATTTCATCCCGCCGACCCTGCTGAAGGTCTCGGGCATCAATGACCTAGAACGCGAGATCTTCGGCCCGGTCCTGCATGTCGCGACCTTCAGGGGCGACCAGCTGGACCAGGTGATCGCCGAGATCAACGCCCGCGGCTTCGGCCTGACCTTCGGGCTGCACACCCGCATCGACTCGCGCGTGCAGGAGGTCTCGGATGCGATTCATGTCGGCAATATCTACGTCAACCGCAACCAGATCGGCGCCGTGGTCGGCAGCCAGCCCTTCGGCGGCGAGGGGCTGTCGGGCACCGGGCCCAAGGCCGGCGGGCCACGCTATGTGCCGCGCTTCTTTACGCCCGCCGCGCCTGCGGCCTCTGCCGGCACCTGGCAGGGCCAGGCCGACGAGGCCCGGCTGCGCGGCGCGCTGGCCGGCGCGGCCCCGAAGAAGATCGAGGAACAACTGATGCCCGGCCCCACGGGCGAGCTGAACCGCCTGACGGCGCATAGCCGCCCGCCGGTGCTGTGCCTCGGCCCCGGCCCGCAGGCCGTGGCGGCGCAGGTGGCGGCGGTCCAGGCGCTTGGCGGGCAGGCCGTCGGTGCCGATGGCGCGCTGCCCCCCGAGGCCCTGACCCGGCTGCCGCAGCTTTCCGCCGTGCTGTGGTGGGGCGACGAGGCGCAGGGTCGCGCCTATGCCCAGGCCCTGGCGGCGCGCGAGGGCGAGATCGTGCAGTTGATCACCGCGATGCCCGACCTTGCCCATGTCGCGCATGAGCGCCACCTTTGCGTCGACACCACCGCAGCAGGCGGCAACGCCGCGCTGCTGGCCGGCTGACGGTTCGCGGGGGGCCGCTGCGGCCCCCTGTCTTTCTGAACGGGTCCGGCGCGGCCGTTCCCTGAGCCATCGGCCCCGCCGGCGGGGCCGAGGCCGGGCCGGAAAGGACCGCCCGCCGCTTCGCCCGGCACCGGATGGCGCATGAGCGCCTCCGCTTGGCCGCGCTGCCGGGGACGAAGGGAAGGGGCGAGCCGAACATGACGCGGATCACCGACGAATACCGCCGCGCCCGCCCGCAGGGCATCAACCCAGGCCGGGGCGGCCGTGGCGATGGCCGCCGGGCAGGGCAGGGGCTTTGCTCCGCCCCGGATTGCGCGACCGCTTCCAGAGAATAAACCGCCCATGCAGCGCAGGACGCGGCGGCCCGAACTGGGGACGCGATCGCGCCGGCGGGCCTCAGCCCGGACCGGCATGGCCGAGGGGGCGGGACAGTTCATGGCCGCGCTCGGCCAGCCTTGCCGACAGAAAGCCGATCACCGCCCGCACCCATTGCATCACCCGCAGGTCGCGGTGGCAAGTCGGCCAATAGGTCCGGGTCAGGCGGACCCGGTCGGGCAGGACGATCTGCAATTCGGGATATTTCGCGGCGATGTACCAGGGCAGCACACCGATCCCCAGCCCGCCCCGCACCGCCGCCAGCTGGTTGAAGATGCTGGAGCTTTTCACCCCGGCCCGGATCGCGGGATGGATCTCGCCCAGATAGTCCAGGCCGGGGGCGAAGATCATCTCCTCGATATAGCCGACGAAGCGCAGCCGGGGCAGATCCTCGGGGCTGGCGATCGGCGGCAGGCTGCGCAGATGCTCGCGCGTGGCGTAAAGATGCAGCGTATAATCCACCAGCCGCTCGGAGCGATAGGGGCCGCTCGTCACCGGATCCAGCGTGATCGAGATGTCCGCCTCGCGCCGCGACAGCGACAGCACCTGCGGCATGGTGATGAGTTCCAGCGAGATCAGCGGAAACTCCGTGGCAAAGGCCGGCAGCAGATGGGTGGAAAACAGGCTGCCGAAGCCCTCGGGCATGGCCAGCCGCAGCGGCCGCGTCTGGCCGGTGGCGGCGGATTGCTCCAGCGGGATCAGCCCGGCGGCTTCCTCCATCCGCTCGGCCGCCTCGATCAGGCGCTGCCCGGCCGGGGTCGGCTCGTAGCCGCGGGGATTGCGCTCGAACAGGCGGGTATTCAGCGCCTGCTCCAGCCGGTCGATGCGGCGCGAGACGGTGACATGCGAAGTGCCCAGATGCCGCGCGGCCCGCGAAAGCTGGCCTTCGCGCACAACCGCCAGAAAGAATTGCAGGTCGTCCCAGCTGAGATTGGCCATCTGTTCGAAAACGCACACACCCTGTAAGAAATTAAACCTCTCTGAACACTTGTGTCAAAGCGGAATTGTCGGCATCGTTCGATGCGAGAGGGGCAAGGCGAGAGTCGCCCCCTCGCGGGTAACAGGACAGCATTCCCACCCGGCAGGCAGAGGCGGCCGGCGGAAGGGATGCGCCTTTAGGAGGACATAATGCGAAAGATTCTGCTGTCGACCGCCGCGGTCGGCCTTATTGCTACGCCTGCCCTGGCCGAAATTTCGGACGGCAAGGTCAAGATCGGCATCCTGAACGACCAGTCGGGCGTCTATGCCGATTTCGGCGGCAAGTATTCCTATGAGGCCGCGCGGATGGCGGTCGAGGATTTCGGCGGCACGGTGCTGGACGCGCCGATCGAGGTCGTCACCGCCGACCACCAGAACAAGCCCGACATCGCCTCGAACATCGCCCGGCAATGGTATGATACCGAACAGGTCGATACGATCATGGAGCTGACCACCTCCTCGGTCGGCCTGGCGGTGCAGGCGCTGAGCCAGGAAAAGAAGAAGATCACCGTCAATACCGGCGCCGCCACGACGGAACTGACCGGGGCGCAATGCACCCTCTATGGCTTCCACTGGGCCTATGACACCCATGCGCTGGCCGTGGGCACCGGCGGCGCGCTGGTGAAAGAGGGCGGCGACAGCTGGTTCTTCCTGACGGCCGACTATGCCTTCGGCTATTCGCTGGAAGAGCAGACCGGCAATTTCGTCAAGTCGCAGGGCGGCACGGTCGCGGGCGCGGTGCGCCACCCGCTGGCGACGACGGATTATTCCTCGTTCCTGCTCCAGGCGCAGTCCTCGGGCGCCAAGGTGATCGGCCTGGCCAATGCCGGCATGGACACGCAGAACGCCATCAAGCAGGCGGCCGAGTTCGGCATCACCGCCGGCGGCCAGCGCCTTGCGGCGCTGCTCTTCACCCTGGCCGAGGTGCATGGCATCGGGCTCGATGCCGCGCAGGGACTGACGCTGACCGAAAGCTTCTACTGGAACCGCACGCCGGAATCGCGCGAGTTCGGTGAACGCTTCAAGGAACGCACCGGCGTCATGCCGAACATGGTCCATGCCGGCACCTATTCGGCCGTCACCCAATATCTCAAGGCGATCGAGGCCGCGGGCACAGACGAGACCGAGGCCGTCGCCGCCAAGATGCACGAGATGCCGGTGGACGACGTCTTTGCCCAGGGCGGCAAGGTCGGGCCCAACGGGCGGCTGATCAAGGATGTCTACCTGATGGAGGTCAAGGCCCCCGGCGACGTGACCGAGGATTGGGACTATTACAACGTCCTGGCCACCATTCCGGGCGACGAGGCCTTCCTGGACCCCGCCGAAAGCGGCTGCCCGCTGGTCCAGTGATGGCGGCGCTTGCTATGCAATCCGAGCCGCGGGTGGTTTTGTCCGCCCGCGGCCTTGGGCGGGATTTCGCGGGTTTCACGGCGGTGAACGATGTCGACCTGGACGTGGCGCATGCGCGCATCCATGCGCTGATCGGGCCCAATGGCG